>CAZPGT010000034.1:0-8095 GCA_964586345.1 uncultured Mycoplasmatales bacterium
ACGAGATTTTCAAAAACCGGCACATCAGGAAGCTCTACCGCTGCCTGGTGTTCGGGTTTTTGAAGCAAAAGCAAAAGACCGCCACGGCGTATTTGCTCAAAAACGACGACGCGAACTCGGTGCAGGTCTACCCCGACAGGGCCGACGCGAACCATTTGACGATCATCACCAAATACAGGGTGATCGAGGAATTCCGGCGGCTGAACATGACCCTGGTCGAGGTCGAGCTGGTCACCGGGCGCACCCACCAAATCCGCTCGCACTTCAAATACATGAACCACCCCGTCGTCGGCGACCACAAATACGGCCTGAGCGAATACGACGCGCTGAACCGCGGCTACCGCTACCAGGCGTTGCACGCGTTCATGGTCACGTTCCGCGATCTGGACGCGAACGCCTTCCCCACGCTCAGCTACCTGAGCAACCAATCGTTCGCGTCGCGGCAAAAGCCGTGGTTCTTGTCGATCATCGGCGCAAACTAGGCTTTAGCCCGCCGCGCCCCTACCGTTTCGAGCCCACGCGCCCGATCGCTTCCATTTCCTCGGGCGACAGCTCGAAACCGAACAGCGCCGCGTTCTGGCGGATGTGCTCGGGGTCGGACGATCCCGGGATGACGATCGTCCCGCGCTGCAGATGCCACCGCAGCACCACTTGCGCGGGCGCGACGCCGCGGTCCTTGGCGATCCCCGCGATCGTCGCGTCCCCCAGGACAGCGCGGACGTTCTCGCGCCCGCCGAACGGGTACCAGGCCTGCACGGCGACGCCCATGCCCTGGAAGCGCCGCACGGCCTGGGTCTGGGGATCGAGCGGGTTGATTTCGTTTTGCACCAGCGCGGGCGGGACGGTGACCCGCCTGGCGAACCGCTCGATGCCGTCCGCGGACCAGTTCGAAAGCCCCGCGGAGCGCACTTTCTTCGCCGCGATCGCGGCCTCGATCGCCTCGTACGCCTTCACGTCGCCCGGGGCGGGGTGGTGCAGCAGCATCATGTCGATGTAGCCGATGCCCAGCTTCTTAAGCGCCAGGTCGATCGCCTCGCGTGGCTTGGCGAACTGGGTCGCGGGCCACAGTTTCGTGATGACGAAAATCTCCTCGCGCGGGATCCCGGACTCGCGGATCGCCTCGCCCACCTCGGCCTCGTTGCCGTACAGCGCGGCAGTGTCGATCAGCCGGATCCCGCACCTGAGCGCGGCGGCTACCGAGTTTTTGCACGTTTTTTTGTCCAAAGCCCAGACGCCAAGCCCCACGATCGGGATGGCGTGGCCGCTGTTGAGCGTGATTTTCGGGATCGACCCGTTTTTCGCCGACCGCAAATCGAAGGCGGCGACGTCGTTTAGTGGCATGCTCTTTTTCCCTCCGTTCCCCGGGGCGCGCCGCGGGCCGAACCCGGGTTTTTTCGCGCCCGCGGCGGCGCTTTCGCCCGCGCCGCGGGAAAAAATATCGTTTTAGTATTTTTAACAAATCTTTTTTAAGTTATAATAACTTTCATGGAATTCGGGTCCCGCGGGCCGCGGGACCCTCATCGGAGTGCGCAGGGAAACGTTTTCGTGAAAACCGTGTTCAGCGATCGCTTAATCAAGGAATACCTGGTCGAGGCGTTGAAGTTCGTCCCCGGGATCAGCGGGACGGTCGACGCGAAGGACATCAGCGTCGCCAACAACGCGATCACGATCAAGGTTTCGTGCCTGTCGACGGTTTCGTGCCACGAAGTCGCCCTGATGGCGCAGCGCAACCTGCATTACGGACTGTTCCGCGAGACCGACGGACGCAAATTCACGATCAATGTTTTGATTTCGTCGATTAAATAGCATTGCATTCGGATTTTAGGACACCATAATGGAAACAATAAACGTCAAAATGTTGCTGAAGATGTTCGAGTACGGCGCCAAGAAGGTGGGCGACAACTTCGAATACATCAACCAGCTGAACATTTTCCCCGTTCCCGACGGCGACACGGGCACGAACATGAAGATCACGATGAACGGCGCGGTTTCCGCGCTGCAGGGCAAGCATTTCGACAGCCTGTTCGATTTCGGGAAGGCGTATGCCCGGGTGACGCTGATGAACGCCCGGGGCAACTCGGGGGTGATTTTCAGCCAGATCATCAAGGGGTTCACCAAGGACTTCCCCGCCGAGCAGGCCGAACTGGACGTCCACACGCTGGTCAAATGCTTCAAGAACGCCAAGGAAGTCGCCTACAAGTCGGTCGTCAACCCGGTCGAGGGCACGATGCTGACGGTGATCCGGAAAATCAGCGAGGCGCTTTCGGAGCGCGAGAAAAAATACGAATCGATCGAGGCGGTCTTCTCCGACGTGGTAGAGGTCGGCGATAAGACATTGGCCAACACCCCGAACCTGCTGCCCGAGCTCAAGCACGCGGGGGTCGTGGACTCGGGCGGCTACGGCCTGATGGAATTTTTGAAGGGCATGGAGATCGCGCTCAGCGGCAAGGAACTGTCCGACGCGCCGGCCGCGACGGGCGAGGTCGCCTTCCCCGCTCCCGCCAGCGCCCTGGCGACCGCGGGCATCGGAAGCATGAAGCAGCGCCACGACGAGGACGGGCACGGCTATTGCACGGAGTTTTTGCTTTCGCTGGGCATGAAAGCCGACCAGGGGCAAAAGAAATTCGAGTACTCGGAAAGCCAGCTGCGCAAGGCGATCGCCAAATTCACCTCGTCCATGGTGCTGGTCAGCGACCTGGACGAGAAAATCGTCAAGCTCCACGTGCACACGCTCGAGCCCGACCGCGTCTTGGCCGCGGGGCAGAAGTACGGCGAGTTCATCAAAATCAAGATCGAGAACATGAACCTCCAGGTGCAAACGCGAAACGCCAGCGCCAAGGACGACGACGAGGCCGAGCCGTCACTGAGCACCCTGGAGATCCTCGAATCCGGGCTGACCGAGGACACGAAGATCGTCGCGACCGCCCCGTCCAACACGCTGGGCGAGATGATCCGGGACAACTACAACGTGTCCGAATACATCGACACGACCGTCTACGGCAACCCGTCGATCGGCCATCTGGTGAACATCATCAAGAAATGCCAGTCCAAGAACGTCATCATCGTCATCGACGACTCGAACATCGCGATGGCGGTCAAGGAGGCGATGGCCCACCTGAAGAACTACATCAACTGCGAATTGATCGTCGGGCACAATTTCGTCGAGTCGCTGGCCGCGCTGTCCGCGTTCGTGCCCGAGAACAAAAGCATGCGCAACAACGTCAGGACGATGACCCACGTCATGAACAACACCGCGTCCGCGGCGTTCTCGCTTTCGATCAAGAACATCAGGTACCCGCACATCACGGTGCGCAAGAACGATTACATCGGCATCGTCGACGGCAAGATCGTCGCCTCGGAGAACGACGTTTTCCTTTCGATCGAGAAAACGGTCAACGCCCTGATCAGGCAAATCAAGAAGCCCGAGCTGATCATCATCATCTACGGCGCGAACGTGTCCGTGCGCGAGGTGCGCCAGATCGAGAAAATGATCAGCGAGAAATACGGGATTTACTGCGAATCGATCAACGGGGCGCAGAAGATCTACCCGTACCTGATCGGCATCCAATAGCGCCTCTTTGCCCCCGCGGGCCGCTTTCGGTGCGGAAAACGCCGAAAAAGCCCGAAAATCATGTTAGAATCTAAGCAAGTTTTTGCTTGTTTTTTTAAAAAGCTTTCAAAGACGGCTTTTTAAAGAGGCAATGAAACCGGTCGGCGACCGCCGCCCGCCCTGGATACGAGCCAACACATGGAACAATTCACAGTCGCATTGGACTGCATGGGTTTCGAGAACAGCCCCAAGGAAGCCGTCGCGGCCGCGGCCGCGTTCCGCCAAGAGAACCAAAACTTCAGCTTCCTTTTGTTCGGCGACCCGAAGATCATCGAGCCGGCGATCCGGAACCGGCCCGGGCTCGAATGCGTGCCCGCGTCCCAAACCGTCGAGATGTCCGACACGCCGATCACCGCGCGCAGGAAGACGCGAAGCTCCATGCACATGGCGATCGCCGCGGCCGCCGACGGCCGCGCCGACGCGGTCGTCTCCGCGGGGTCCAGCGGCGCGTACACCGCCCTGGCGTATTCGATGATCGGCAAGATCTCGCCCGGGATCAAGCCCGGGTTCATGTCGTGGCTGCCCACGCTGGACAAAAAGGGCTTTTACTTCCTGGACGTCGGCGCCAACAAGGAGTTCAGCGGCAAGGAGCTGTACGCCCTTGGGCTTTTGGCGAACCAGTTTCTCATCAATTGCAAAAACGTGCCCGCGCCCCGCGTCGGGCTGTTGAACATCGGGACCGAGGACTTCAAGGGGTTTGCCTACCACCAAGAAGCCCACCGCCTGTTCGCGTCAGACGCCTCGCTGAACTACGTCGGGTTCATCGAGCCGCGCCACGTCATCGGCGGGGTGTGCGACGTGCTCGTGGCGGACGGGTACAGCGGCAACCTCGTGCTCAAGGCGCTCGAGGGCGCCTTCAAAAGCATGGGCGGGCTGCTGAAAAGATCGTTCAGGCGCAACCCGCTGGGCGCGCTTTTCAGCCTGAACGTGATCAGGACGATCACCAAGACGTTCGATTACAAGAACAACGCCGGCGCGCTCATCATGGGCCTGGCCAAAGTCGCCATGAAGACCCACGGCTCGGCTGATTTCAGCCAGTTCCACAGCACTTTGAGAATGACCAAGGACATTTTGCAGTCCCGCCTAATCGACAAACTAAAGAACGTGAACGAAATTCAATAGCATGAACAACGAACTAAAGAGATACCTGCGTCCATCCAAGAACAAGCCGGGCGGTTTCGGGCGCGCCCGCTTCAAGCAAGAGAAGCCGTCCCCGCGCCCGCACAAGCCGCACAAGAAGACGTTCAGCATCAAGGAACAGGACCTCAAAAAGGTCTCCAACAAGAAAATCGGCCACGAGCTGAGGGCCAACCTGCCCGAATGGGCGATCACCAACAACCTGAAGGAAGACGATTTCCCCCAAAGCACGGACACGACCGAGGTCGCGGACCATCCCCTGGACCCCGTGTACGTCAAAGAGGGCGCGGACATCGCCTCGCTGCTGCGCGACCTTGGGATCAAACCCAACAACATCGGCCTTTACGTCGACGCGCTGACCCACAGCTCGTACAGCAACGAGAAGAACCTGAAAAGCAACTACCAACGCCTGGAGTTCTTGGGCGACGCGATCCTGAACAAGCTGGTCGCCGAATTCCTGTACAACATGTCCGACGACGACGAGGGCAAGATGACCAAGGACCGGATCTCGATCATCCAGGCCAAGACGCTGGTCCGCGCGTCGTGCGACCTGCACCTGGGCGAGTACGTGCGGCTCGGGCACGGGCTGCAGAAGCGCCCGGTGAGCGAGAACATCCTCGAGGACGTCTTCGAGTCGTTCGTGGGCGCGCTGTACCTGGACCACGACGAGCACAAGGTCGACCACTTCCTGTACAAAACCCTGTTCAAGTACTACCTGAACGACGATTTGCGCAACACGATCGACTACAAAACCAAGTTCCAGGAAGCAATGCAGGAGCACGGCAAGCGCAAAAACATCGTCTACCGCAAGGTCGACAACCCCAAAAACCCGCCCGACTGGTTCGAGGTCGAGTTGGTTTACAACGGCATCGTCTACGGCCGCGGCCGGGGGCTCAGGCTGCACGACGCGGAAGTAGCCGCCGCGAAAAAGGCGTGCGAGAAAATCAGCACCAATTCGTTCGGCGAAAGCGACCCGGATTAATATGGCGATAAGGCAAACCACGCGAAAAAAGGCCAAGGGCACCCATGATTTTCCTGAAAAAATTCAAAGCGAACGGCTTTAAATCGTATGCCGAGGACATCGAGCTGGTGTTCGACCAGCCGATGATCGGGATCGTGGGCCCCAACGGCGCGGGCAAGTCGAACGTCGTGGACGCCCTGAAGTGGGTGTTGGGCGAGCGCTCCATGAAGCAATTGCGGGGCAAGACGGGCGACGACGTCATCTTTTTCGGATCCAAGGACCGGCCCGCCAGCAAGTTCGCGGAGGTCAGCCTGGTGTTCGACAACTCCGAGCGGAAGCTGCACGACAAACGGAAGGAACTGACGATCACCCGGCGCGTGCACCGCGGCAGCGGCGTGAGCGAATATTTCGTCAACAGCCAGCCCGCCACCCTGAAGAACATCACGGACATCTTCCTGGACACCGGGCTGGCGCGCGGATCGCTTGGGATCATCTCCCAGGGGACGGTCTCGTGGTTCGTCGAGGCCAAACCCGAGGACCGCAGGAAGATTTTCGAGGAGGCCGCGGGCATCGGCAGGTATTCCAAGAAAAAAGAGGAGGCGCTGCGGCAGCTGGACCACACCGCGGAGAACCTGAAGCAGGTCACGGCGATCATCAACGAGCTGGGCCGCGACCTGAAGCGGCTGGGACAGCAGGCCGAGAAGGCCAAGGCGTACGCGGACGCGCACGCTGAGCTCAAGGAGCTGGATTTGATCATCTCCGTGCGCGACTACCTGCGCAACAAGGAGGAGTTCGACAAGGCCAACAAATTCATCCGCGACATCACGGCCAGCTTCGAGAAGCTCGAGCCCGAGGCCAAGGAGACCGAGGAGAAGCTGGAAATCGCCAAGGAACGTTTCGAGACCGCGGACAGGAACATCGGCATCATCCAGGAGGAGCTGCAGGCGCTTTACGCGCAAATCAGCCAGCTCGAGCAGCGCAAAATCGTCATCGACGTCCACCTCAAGAACGACTTGTCGTCCAAAAACGAGGCGACGAAGGCGAAGGCGCTGAGGCAGCTGATCAAGACGTCGGAGGCCGAGCTGGGCCAATACGAAAGGACGCTGAAGAAGATCACCGACGACTTGGCCAAGCTAAGCGAGCAGCACGCCGCGGCCGCCAAGTCCGCGGCCGATTCCAGGCAAAAGCGCGCGGCTTTGTCCGAATCGTTCTACAGGGTTTGCGCCGAACTGGATTTCTTGTCCCGCCAAAAGCAAGCGGACCTGGAGCGCGACGTCGGGGTCAAGACCGTCTTGAACAACAAGGCCGCGCTGTCGGGCGTGATCGGCCTGGTGCACGAGTTCGTCTCCGTCAACGCGGAGCACGAGAGGGCGATCGCGGTCGCGCTGGGGCGCGCGGCGAGCAACGTCGTCGTCGAGTCCAACGCCGACGCGAAGCGCGCGGTCGAGTTCCTGAAACAGAACCGGGCCGGGTTGGCGACGTTTTTGCCGCTGGAAAACGTCAAGCCCAAGACCGTCAAGGACGACCACTACGAAATCCTGAACCAGATCGACGGCTTCCTGGGAACCGCGGACGCGCTCGTGGAAACCGATCCCGAGTTCAGGACGGCGATCCAATACCTGATGGGCCAAATCCTGATCGCCCGGGACCTGGACGCCGCGTTCAAGATCTCGCGGTTCACCTACCAGCTGTACCGGGTCATCACCCTGGACGGGGACGTCGTCGCCGCGGGCGGGGCGATCACGGGCGGCTACAGGGCCGCGCAGCCGACGCCGTTCAACGTCGACGCCAAGCTCAAGCAGGCCGAGGAGCGCAAGAACGCGATCGCCGCGGAGATGAAGGGTTTGGCCGCCAAGACCGACGCCGCGGAAGCGTCCGCGGCCGATTTGGACGGCAAAATCGGCGAGCGGAAGGCGTCGTCCCAGCGCTACGCGGATTTGATCGGCGGGCTGCGGAAGCAAATCGCGGACTACAAAATCGAGTACGAGCACCTCACCAAAAAGACGTACGACGGCAAAAGCGTCAGCTGGAGCGAGAACAAAATCCAGCTGACGCTCAACGAGCTGCTCATCAAGAAAGAAAGCCTGAACGAGGATTTGCGCCTCAACCAGGAGACCAAGGCCATGTACAAGTCGCAAACTGACGGGCTCAACGAGCGGCTGCACAAGATCCGCGCGACGCTCAACGACGACAAGACCAAGCTGGTCGAGTACAACGAGACGTCGATCCGCAACGAGAACACGATGGACAACATCAAGGGCAAGATCAACGAGGCGTACAAGATCGCCATCGAGTTCGCGATCGACAACTACCGGAAGGAACTGCCCATGCCCGAGAACCAGGCGCGCGTGCGGATCGCCAAGCTGCAGTCGCAGCTGGACAGCCTT
>CAZPGT010000035.1:0-8019 GCA_964586345.1 uncultured Mycoplasmatales bacterium
CAGCGGTAGAGCTTCCTGATGTGCCGGTTTATGAAAATCTCGTGCATCTCCTGGGCGGCGGGGTTGTTCTTGGCCGCGAGCACGAGGCCGGTCGTGTTCGTGTCCAGGCGGTTGCAGATCCCCGGGGTGAAGCTTTGCGCCTGGTCCCATTTCTTGGCGTCCATCAGGTAGTTCAGGAGCAATTCCTGCACCGACGGTTTGTAACTGTTCGCCACGGGCTGGCACGCGATCCCCGCGGGTTTGTCGATGATGAGGATGTTGTCGTCCTCGTAAACGATTTTCAGCACGTTCTGCCAGCGCATCGGCCGGACCGGGCCCGGCGCGGCGGGGGTCTGCTCGAAGCGGCGCGGCAGCCAAACCTCGATCACGTCGCCCGGGGCGACCTTGAAGCCGACGCCGACCTTGGTTTGGTTGACCTTGATTTCCTTCGTGCGCAGCAATTTGAAGACTTGGGCGCGGGACATGCTTTTGAAGCGCTTGAGCAGGTAGTTCTCGATTCGCTGCGAGCCTTCGGTCGGCGTGACGGTGATTTTTTTTAGCATTTGCGGTTTAACTCGTAGAAAACGATTGCGCTGGCCGCGGCCACGTTGAGCGACTCGACGCGCGGATCGATCGGGATCCTGTAGCTGCCCGAAAGGTTCGGGAGCAGCAGCGGGTCGATGCCGTGGCCCTCGTTGCCCAGGACGAGGATTTTCCCCGCGGCGGCGCCCAATTCGGCGAGCGGCGCGGCGTCCGGGTCGTTCTGCAATCCGATAAATTGTAACCCTTTTTCGCGCGCCGCGGCCAAAAACGCTTCCATGTCGTCGATCGCGCCCAGCCTGATCGAGAAGATTGCGCCGGCGCTGGCGCGGACCGTCTTCGGGCTGAAAACGCTCGCGCACCCCCACGCGAACAGCCCCAGAAAGCCGAACGCCGCCGCGTTGCGGGCGATCGCGCCCAGGTTCTCGGGGTTTTGGACGTGGTCGCACAGGACGTAGCGCGCGTCGCCCGCGAGCGCGAACGACTGGTTGCGCAAGGCGCTTTTGGGGTAGTAGACGAACAGGTCCGCGCCGTTTTTGAGCGCGTTGAGTTTTTCCGCCAGCTTCGCGCTCAAACCTACCCAGCGCGGCCTGGCGTTTTTTGACAGCGCCTTGACCGCGTTCAACTGGGCGGGGGTAATCCCGGGCGACACGAAAACCGTGTGCGGCGGGTGCCCGTTCTGCAGCGCGACCAGGTTGTTTTTCCATCCGGCCACGCAGAACAGGTCCGCGAACGCGGCGTTGGTCCCGTCCCTGGCGAAAACCGCCAAGTCCCTGAAAATCGGGTTGGAAAACGAGTGGATCCGGTGGAACTTGATCATCTTCGCTATTTTTTCAGCGACGCCAGGTAATTGTCTAGCAGGTTGACGATTTTCTTGAAATCCTTCTTGTTGTCCAGGCTGAACCCCGACGCGAACTTGTGCCCCCCGCCGTTGAACATCGACGCGAAATGGTTGATCGGGATGTCGCGGCTGCGGATCGATCCCTTCCACTTGCCCGACTCGTTGTCGTAATACAGGGCGGTCCAGATGTAAACGTCCTTGATGTTGTTCAGCGCGTGGACCATGGTCATCGGGTAGGTGATGCCGAAGCGGCGGTGCGAGTTCTTCGGCAAGACCACGTAGGCCAGGCCGTTGGATGTCACCTTCGCGTGGTTGAGCGTGTAAAAGTAGTATTTGTGCTCGGAAATCGATTTGTTGTAGACGATGTCGTGGACGTCGGAGCGGTTGAACCCGGTTTCCAGCAGGTCCGCGGTGATGTTGAACGTGTTGGGCGTGGACGTCAGGTACAAAAAGCGCCCCGTGTCCGTCAGGATCCCCGCGTAGATGTACTTGGCGATTAGCGGGGTCAGCTTGAAGTTCAGCAGCTTCAGGAACGTGCCGACCATCTCCGCGGTCGACGAGAATGTCGGATCGACCCAGTCGATGTGCCCGATGTCCTCGATTTTGGGGTGGTGGTCGAAACGGACGATCTTTCTGGCCCGGGTGTGCTGCCCGGTCAGAACGCGCGACGCGTTCGCGGTGTCGAACACGACCGCCAGCGACGATTGCAAAAACGATTCGTCCACGGGTTCCTGCTCGAACGGGAACACGTCCGACCCGAAGGCGGCGTCCAGCTGGTAGGTGCCCATGACGTACGCCTTCTTGTCGGGGAAATACTCCTTCAAAAACTCCTTGAACGCGTAAGCGGAACCAAGCGCGTCGAAATCGGGGCGTTCGTGCACGAACAGCGAAAAATTCTCGTACTCCCTGATCATGTTGAGGATGTTGTGCTCGATTTTTAGTTGTTGCTGGTTCATCGCGGCAACTCCCTGACGGAAAGGGCCGTCACGTTGTTTTTGGTTAGTTTGCTAATAAGTATATCAATGTAAGCAAATTGTTGCTCAATTTTGTCCACGACGTGTTTCTTTGGCATCGTGACCGGGTTTTTGGGCGCGAACAGGCCGCACGCGTCCTCGTACGGCAGGATCGAGGTCTCGTACGTGCCGATTTGCTTGGCGAGCGCGATGATCCTCAGTTTGTCAAGCCCCACCAGCGGCCGCAGGATCAGCCCCGGCGACGCGTCGGACACCGCGCTGAGGCTGCGGATCGTCTGGCTGGCGACCTGCCCCAGGGAATCCCCTGTCGCGATCGCGTCGTAGCGGTGCTCGCGCATCAGCAGCCCCGCCTGCTTCAGGAAGCAGCGGCGCAGCATCGTTATCCTGTACGCCTCGGGGTCGACGTGGCTGAGTTCCCTGACGACCGCCGCGAAGTTGGACACGTACAGCTTCGAGTCGCACAGCGTGCCGTTTCGGGTGACGATTTGCGCCAGCCGCTTGGTTTTGTCCAGCGCGGCCTCCGCGGTGTGGGGCGGGGTGACGAACGTCAGGAAGTCCACGTGCAGCCCGCGGCACATCAGCAAGTGCGCGGCGACCGGGCTGTCGATGCCGCCCGAAAGCAAAACGAGCACGCGTCCGCTTGAGCCCACCGGCAGCCCGTTCGCGCCCTGGATCCTCCTGGCGAAAAGCAAAAAGCAGTCCTTTTCCACCTCGATGCGGATCAGTTCGTCGGGCTCGGTCAGGTTGACCTTCAGGTCGGGGTTGCGCGCCAAGACGTTCCCGGCGACCTTTTTGACCAGTTCCCGCGAGTTGAGCGGATACGTCTTGTCGCGGCGGACGCACTCCAGCTTGAACGTCCGCGCCCCCTTGACGTTGGCGTTGGCGCACTCGCACAGCAACCGGACGCTGCGCGCCATCTTGTACCCGACGTTGATGACGCTAATGCCCGGGACGTGCCTGAGCGCCGCGACGATCCGTTTCATGTCGTCGGGCGCGAAATCCGCGATTTCCAGGTGGTCGTGCGCCGTCCTGATCCGGCATTGGATCCCGTCCAGGGCGCGCTTGGCGTTGTAAAGCAGGCACTTAACGAAATCAGACCGGTTTTTGCCCTTCAGGACTAGTTCGCCGTAGCGGACGATCAGCGCGTGTCGCAAAAAAACGCCGTCGGGCTCGCCTTGGCCTAGTAGTTGATGCTGTTTTCTTTGAGTCATTCGTAATCGCGCACCGTCAGCTGCGGGCTGACCCCAGTCATGATGTGGTCGTTGTACCAGCGGGACGCCTTCTGGACGATTTTTTCCATCTGTTCGCGCTTCATCACCAATTCCACGAACCTGACCTCGCGCTGGGTCACGTCGCACGCCTCGGGATCCGCGTAATCCTCGGTTTTCAGGAAGCAGACCGCGAAAATCCCGTATTCGATGTTACGCAGGTGCAGATAAAGCGACAGTTGCAGCTTGTACTCGTCCTTCACGGCGATTTTCCCGTCCTCCGCGAACCATTCCGCCCGTTTGCCGTTGGGTTGCTTGACGATCGGCATCCCCCGCTCGTTGAGCACCATTTGCAGCTGGCCGTTGATTTTCTTGTACACCAGCCTGTCGATCGACGAGGTCTTGATCTCGAGCATCGGCTTGGCCGGATAAAGGAAGCGGCCCGACGCGTCGACCGGCTCGCCGTCGGGGATGCCCCCGAAGATTTTGTTTTCCGCGAAGACGTCCCAATTGACCTTGGCGGGCTCGTACGTCTTGAAGCTCAGGTTGAGACGCTTTGAGGCCAGGTCGCGGATCTTGGGCTCGATGATCGTCCCCGCGCGCGCCAGGACCGGGTCGATGTCGTCTTTGTAGATGTTGACCATGCCCGCCCACGCCTGGACCGGGGAATTGTACGGGCTCAGCCCGAGGATCCCCGCGATCCGGCTGCCGGTGATTTTCTTGAAGCGCGGCTTGGCTTTTTCGAAAAATTGCGGCGTGAGCCGCAGGCATTCGCCCTCGATGCGAAAATCCTTGTTGTATTCTTTAACGAAAGGCATAGTGCGATAATTTTATTATAATATTCGCTGCAACGCGAAAGGGTTTGAATTATGTTCAAGAGTCACTACCGGATCGGCGAATCGCTCACGCTGCGCAAGATCGAGCATAGCTTCGCGCCCATGATCACGGCCGCGAAGAAAGCCAACAGGAACCATTTGCCGTTTTTGCCGTGGATCAGCTCGCAGGCGTTCACGGACGAGGAGTCGCTGCAATACGTGATGGACAAGCTCGACGCGTGGGACCGCGGCGTGGAATGGACTTTCGCGATTTTCTGGGACGAGACGCTGATCGGCGATTTCCAAATCCGGATCACGCAGCGCCCGCTCGAGCTGGAAATGGGGTATTGGCTGGATTACCGCTACCGGTTGCGCGGGATCATGAGTTCGATCGTCGAAAGCATGGTCGGCGTGTTCAAGGCCCTGGGCGTCAGGCGCCTGGTCATCGTGTGCGACCCCAAAAACGTCGCGTCGGTGGGTCTGGCGACGAAACTGAATTTCAGGAAAACGCGTTTTTACGCGGTGCGCGGGATTGACCGGACGAAGGGCCTGGCCACCTTCGTGCGCGACGTCTAGAGCTTTCGCGCCAGCTCGATGGCGCTGAGGATCGAGGTGTCCATGTCCAAATACATGTACTCGGCCAGCCTGCCCAGCAGGTGCAGGTTTTTGACCGCCGCGAGCTTTTTGGCGTATTTGGCGTACAGCGCGTCGTTTTCGGGGTTGTTGATCGGGTAATAGGGCACGTTCCACTTTTTCGCGCCCCGATCGAACGCGCCCGGGTACTCGGTCGAGACGATCGTTTTGGCGCATCTTTGCCCGGTCATCTGCTTGTATTCGACCGTCCGCGTCCGTTTCGGGTCCTTGGGCAGGTTGACGATCGGCATCGGCTGCTTCCTCGCGACGGCGAAGGTGCGGAACCTGAACTCCAGGCTGCGGTACGGCAACGCGCCGAACCTGTAGCCCAAAAGCGCCTCGATCGGGCCGCAGTAGACGATCGGGTGCGACGCGGGCGCGCCGTCCCAAAACGCCTTGTCGCCGCTAACCCGCAAAAAGTCCAACGCGTCGGATCCAAGGCGCAGCGCGACGTTGGGATGGTCAAGCATCCTGGACATCATTTTCGTGTAGCCGCCGATCGGCAGCCCTTGCAGCTTCGCGGTCGGGAAATAGCTTTCGTTGTCGCTCAGCGTGATGCCCACCCGCGCGACGACGCCCGGGTCGATGTCCGCGATCCCGACGCCCCACATTTTCGCGGTGTACGGCGCGTAGACGTTGTCGAACAGCCAATCCGCGATTCTGTCCAGCGGCGCGCAGCCGCGCTGTTTCCTCAACTCGAGGATCGAGACTTTCTCGCGGCCGGGGAACCGGGCTTTGAGGAAGGAAATGATCGCCTCGGCGTTTTCCGGGTCGATTTTCCTGATTTGCTTGAAGTTGAACGGCAGCCGGGTCGTCTTGCCGCCGGGCAGCCTCACCTGGACCCTGTTGACGTAGCCGTTGAACCGGGCGAACCGCGTCGCGAAGGCGATGACCTCGTCGTGCTCGGTGTGGAAGATGTGGGGCCCGTAGCGGTGGTACATGATCCCGTCCTTGGAAAGCAAATCGTAGCAATGCCCGCCCACGTGGCCCTTTTTCTCGTGCACGGTCACCGAATAGCCTTTCTCGGCCAAAAGGCGCGCGAGCGCGCACCCCGATATCCCCGCCCCGACGATGATGGCCTTCTTCATGGTTAAACGACGTCCCTCCCGTCGCTTAGCGCGGCGTCGTAGAAATCGTCGCCGTGGGGGCCGGGGAAGATCTCGGCGTGGTGCTGCTTGCCAAGCGCCCAAAGCAGGACGTTGGCCAGATTGACGTTCGCCAGATACGTCCATTCCACGTTTTTGGCGGCGGCCCCAAGGCGAACGTCGAAGAAATTGTTCGGGTCCAACCCGTCCCGCAGCGCCTCGTAGGTGGGCTGCAGGTGGATCGTCAAGAAATCGAGCGGTTGGTTTTTTTGCGAGTCGTATTGGAAAAGGACGTGGTTGGACGGGCGGTGGATCAGCGGGTTCTTCGCGTAGGCGAAGAATTCCTCGAACTGCTGGTGCCCGGCGTAGTCGGACAACAGCAGCGGGCGGTTCGCGCAATGGTGGATCAGCAGGTCGCGCAGGTGCATCTTCTTGCCGAACCTCATCATCTCGGGCAGGCTTTGGCGCCCGAAGTCCGTGACGCTTCTTTCGGGTTTGGTCCCGACCGGCCATGCCGCGGCGATCGCGTCGTTGATCGCCTTGATCGCCTTGCGCGTTTGCTCGACCAGGTGCGCGTCCGTGTAATCCAGCCGCTGGACGGAAACGCAAAACGAAAGGAACGGCGCGGCGATCATCCTGCCGTCCTCGACGTTCGCGTCGCGGAAAACCTGGTGGTTGAGGCAAATCAGCCCGGTGTTGATCTTGACCGCGGACTGCCTGACGTGCAGATACATCCACCTGTCGATCAAATCGACCGTCTTGAAGATGTCGTTGGAAAACGCGTTGTCGAAATCGATCGACCTGAGGTTGTCGCTGAGCATCAGGCTGTGCCTGCTGCCCGTGAAAAGCGGCGCGACGGCCAGCGACAGATCGAAGGTTTTAACCAACCCGTCCATCAGCCTTTGGACGAAGCCGGACACGAAACGGTTCGTCTCGGGGCGGCCGAGTCTGGGGTGATACTCGTTGTTGAACGCGGGCATGGGCTACCTGAGGCTGCGCATGTGCGGGAACAGCAAGACGTCGCGGATCGTCGCTTTGCCCGCCAGCAGCATGACCAACCGGTCGATCCCGATGCCCAGGCCGCCCGTGGGCGGCAAGCCGTATTCGAGCGCCTCGAGGAACTCGTGGTCGATCTCGTTCGCCTCGGCGTTGCCCTTGTCGCGCTCTTTCATTTGGCTCTCGAAGCGCGCGCGCTGGTCGATCGGGTCGTTCAGCTCGCTGTAGCCGTTGGCGAATTCCTTCCCGAGCACGAACAGCTCGAAACGCTGCGTGAAGCGCGGGTTGGCGTAATCCAGCTTGGCCAGCGGCGAGACGTCGACCGGATAGGACGTCACGAACGTCGGCTCGACCAGGGCCGGCTCGCAGAATCTTTCGAAAAACAGGCTGACCACGTGGCCGTAGGTCTTTTGGTGGTCTTCGGGCGCGATGCCGTGCTCTTTGGCCAGCGCCAGCGCCTGGGCGTCGGTTTTCACCGCGTCGAAGTCCACGCCGACGCGTTGCCTGATGAGCTCGGTCATGGCGATCCTTTTGAACGGCTTGGACAGAACGACCGTCCGGCCGTTTTGGGTCGTTTCGGCCACGCCCAGCCCGGCGGCGACGTGCCGGATCGCGTCCTCGGTGATCCGCATCACCGCGTCCATGCCCTCGTACGCCATGTACAGCTCCATCGACGTGAATTCGGGGTTATGGGTCGAATCCATGCCCTCGTTCCGGAAGATCCGCCCGATTTCGTACACGCGGTCGAACCCGCCCACGATGAGCTTCTTGAGCGGGATCTCGGTCGCGATCCGCAGATAGAAGTTTTGGTCCAGGGCGTTGTGGCGGGTGACGAACGGCCGCGCGTTGGCGCCGCCAAGCGTCTGCTGCAGGATCGGGGTCTCGACCTCCAAAAAGCCCCTGGCGTCCAAAAACTCGCGCATCAGCCGGACGATTTGGGAGCGGACG
>CAZPGT010000036.1:0-4040 GCA_964586345.1 uncultured Mycoplasmatales bacterium
CTGACCAAATCGCCGACCAGCGCCTGGTCCATTTTGGGGACCAGCGCCGTGAACGCGCCGACCACGCACGCGACGAGCGCGTATGCCAAAAGGACGATGAGCAGCAGGGCGAATTTGACCAGCACGAAATTGACGCGGCTGATCGGCTTGGAGATGATGATGAGCTCCATGCCGTTGTCGATCCCGTCGCGGAACAGGTCCAGCGCGATCGACGAGCCGAACACGGCCACCAGCGTCATGACGAACGAACTGACCTGCACGAGCGGGTTGTTCCAATAATCAGCGGGCGAGGCGTTCAGCACGAGCGGGAACACCAAAAGGATCAACGCCAGGATGACGATGTAAGCGAGCATGATCATCCAGTTGGCGAAATTGCGGACAACGGTTTTCGTCAAAAACGCGAAATACGCGTAAAAGACGCGGACGTTCTTTCTGAAATCGGCCTTGGCGTCCCGACGTTGGGTTTTCAAGTTATTCACGCTGCATTCACTTTCTTTCAGGGTATGTCCCTATCGGTTAAATGATAAACGATTTTTTCCCAATTGGGCAAAATATGATTGCGTTTCCGCGCGCAAGGAAAAACCCGGCACGTTCGGGGCCGTTGCCGGGTTTTGGCGCGGAAGCGCGATTACTTGAAAATGCGCTTGTACACGTCTTTGTACTGCTTGACGAAAACGATGTTCAGGTCTTTGATGATTTCCTTGGGGACGTCGCTGAGGTAACGTTCGTCCTTTTCGGGCATGAAAATCGTGCGCACGCCGCCGCGGTACGCGGAAATCGTCTTTTCCTTCACGCCGCCGATGATGAGCACCTTGCCCCGCAGCGTCATTTCCCCGGTCATGGCGATCGTCGGGTCGACCTTTTGCCCGGTCAATGCCGAGATGATCGCGGTCGTCAGCGCGATGCCCGCGCTCGGTCCGTCCTTGGGGACGCCGCCAGACGGCACGTGGATGTGGATGTCGATCGACTTGAAGATTTCGGGGTCGATGCCGAATTCCTTCGCGTTGGACTTGACGTAGCCCAAGGCGACCGAAGCCGATTCGCGCATCGTTTCCTTCAGGTTGCCCGTGATGATGATTTCGCCCTTGCCCGGCGAATACGTGACCTCGATCGGCAACAGGTCCCCGCCCGTGGAAGTGTAAGCCATCCCGTTGACGATGCCCGGGATCGCGTCCTCGTCGCGGACGGTGTAGTCGAAAATCTCCTTTTTCAGGTATCCTTTCACCGCCTTCACGTCGATCGTCTGCGACTCGAGGTTTTTCTTTTGGTTGGCGACCAAGAACTTACGGATGATCTCCTGGATTTTGCGTTCCAGGCTGCGCACGCCCGCCTCGCGGGTGAAGTGCTTGATGATGTAGCTCAGCCCCTCGTCGGTGAACGAGATTTCCTTCTCGGTCAGCGCGGTGGCCTCCAGCGCCTTTGGCACCAGATAGTTTTTGGCGATCGCCAGCTTCTCTTGCTCGGTGTAGGACGTCAGCTCGATGATTTCCAGCCGGTCCGACAGCGCCTCGGGGATCGCGTCGGCGTAATTGGCCGTCGCCACGAACATCACCTTGGACAAATCGTAGTCTTCTTCGATGTAGTTGTCGTTGAACTTGTTGTTCAGCTCGGGGTCCAAGACCTCAAGCAGGGCGCTGGCTGGGTCCCCGTGCATCCGGTCGACGCCGGTCTTGTCGATTTCGTCCAGCAAGAACAACGGGTTGATCACCCCCGCCTTGCGCATCCCCTTGATGATCCGCCCCGGCATCGATCCGATGTACGTTTTCCGGTGCCCGCGGATTTCGGATTCGTCGTGCACGCCGCCAAGCGACATCTTCACGAACGTCTTGTTCAGCGCCTCGGCGATCGATTTGGCCAAGCTTGACTTGCCCACCCCCGGCGGGCCGACCAGGCACATGATCGGCCCCTTGATTTTCTTGGTGCGCGTCTGGACGGCCAAGTACTCGATGATCCGTTCCTTCACGCTTTGCAGGCCGTAATGGTTCTTGTCAAGGATCTTGGCGACCTTCTTGATGTCCGAATTGTCTTCGCTTTCCTGCCACCACGGCAAATCCAGCAACCATTCGACGTAGGTGCGGATGATCGAGTTCTCTTGCGAGTTCATCGAGGACTCGTAGCGGTTCAGCTCGCTTATCACCTTGTCTTTGATGTGCTGCGGGTAAGGGTTGGACGTCACGCGCTCGCGCAACTCGGAGACGTCGTCTTCCTTGGACGAAATGTCGCCAAGTTCCTCTTTGATCGCCTTCAACCGCTCGCGCAGGTAAAACTCGCGCTGCTGCTTGGACAGGTTTTCGTTGATTTTCTTGCTGATTTTCCTGTCGATTTGGGTCAGGTCGGGGTTTTCGGAAGGTTTGGCCGGCTTGGCGTTTTCCTTCATGAAGTTGATGATCAGGTCGAACCGCTTCAGCACGTTCAGCTCCTCGAGCATCTGCTGGCGTTGCTTCATGGACGCGGGCAAAACGTTCGCGATCAGGTCGGATAGCTTGTCCGCATCGCCCGAAATCGCGCGCAATTCGTAATTCTCGCTCGTCTCCGGCTCTTCCTCCTCGCTGATCGACTTGACGATCGCTTCGTCCAGCTCCGCGAAAATCTTCTCGATTTTCTTCGTCACTTCCTTGTCGTTGACGTTGGTCGAGTTCAGCGGTTGGTATTCGACCATCACGTCCGCGTCCTTGCTGTAGTCGTATTTATTGACCAATTTGACCCGTTGCACCCCGTGCAGCTCGACCAGCGTGGACAGCAGTTTGGTTTTCTTGTCGTCCGCGAACGTGTCGGTGCTGCCCGCGATTTCGCACAACGTGCCCACGGCGTGGATGTCCTTGGCGGTCGGTTCGTCCACGTCGACGTCGATCTGGCTGAAAACGATGATCTGCTTGCTCTTGGTTTTTTTGGCGAGCCGAATCGCCTCAAGCGATTTTTCGCGCCCGACGTCGATCGATTTTTTGGTGTGGGGGAAAACAACGATTCCGCGGGATACCAGGATGGGGGCTTTTTTCATGTCGTCTTTCCTTATTTTATGTTGATTAGGGTCAATAAACAAAACTGGTTATTACATTCTACCACAAATTAGCACTTAAATCAAAAGAGTGCTAACTATTTTTCGTTCAGCCTGACGAGGTGCTCCATCAGTTTGTCGCCAACGATCATCGTTTCGATCAAATCGCGCTGCGGCTCGAGCCGTTTCACGGCGTCGGCCTTCGCCGCCGGGTCGGTGATCTGGGATTCCTCAAGCATCCTGTCCACTTCCTTCTGGTAATCCTCCGGGGCGCATTCGATTTTTTCCCTCTCGGCGATTTTTTCGCTCGCCAGGGAGTATTTGACGTTGTTTTCGGCCTCGCGGCGGATTTGCTCGTCGAATTTGGCTTCGGTGATGTTTTGCATCGCCAGCAAATCCTTCAATTCCATCTTGTATTGCTTGATTTGGCTGACGTACTGCGATTTGATCCGGCGCGCCTGGTCGTCGACCAATTTCTGGGGAACGTGCGAAAACGACGTGTTCTCGACCAAAAACGCCTTGATCGCCGCGTGGTTGGCGTTTTTTGTGTTGGCCGCCGCGCTTTTTTGCATCTGCGCCCTGACGCTGTCCCTCAGCTCGTCGACGGTCTGCGCCTTCTTCGCCAAGCCGTCCTGGCGCATCGTCTTGACGTATTCGTCGGTCAGCTCGGGGTATTTGACCGTCTTGATGTCCTTGACCGTCACTTCGAAATCGACGGGTTTGCCGCGCAGCTCGGTCGCGTGGTAGTTTTCGGGGAAACGCAGGTGGATCGTTTTCGTCTCGTTTTTCTTCATGCCGATCAAAGCCGGCTCGAAGCCCTCGATGAACGACTTGGACCCGATCTCCAGCTCGTACCCCTCCGCGGTCGCCGCGTCCAAGGCCTTGCCGTCCACGGTCCCCTTGAAGTCGATGATCGCGATGTCCTAGTCGTCCACGACCTCGATCGCCTTCGCGACGACTTCCGCGTCGGATTTCACCATCTGCCTGATTTGGCGTTCGACGTCCGCGTCGGTCACGGCTGGGATCTTCGCGATCCCCCCGATCG
>CAZPGT010000036.1:4050-7978 GCA_964586345.1 uncultured Mycoplasmatales bacterium
GGCATCAGGTCGAAAATGAACGAGAAAACCAACGACGAGTCGCTGATTTCCTTCGTTTCCACCTCGGGCGACACGTCGATGACGTCATCGTCGCCGCCGATCGCCTCGTCGTCGAGCAGCTTGGCGAACATTTTGTCCAGCACCCGGTTAGCGGCGGTTTCGTAGACCGCGGCGCGGTTGACGAATTCCTTGGCCTTTTCCAGGGGCAGCTTACCCTTTCTGAACCCGGGCAAGGAAACGTTCCGCGCCGCGGCCTCGGTCGCCTTCTTGACCTCCTCGGCCCAAAGCCCGCCGTCGATCTTCACGTCGACGGTGAATGACTTCTGGTCTTTTTGGGAATTGGTTATCTGATACATGTGCGCGCACCGCCATTTTCTAAATTGACTGTCGTATGTACGTAAAAAACAACGCGAATCGGCCTTGTTTCACAATCACTATTCTAATATTTTATTTGCGATTTATGACACGCAATATCATTTCGACGATTTCGGGGTCCCCGCGCCGCTTCGCGCCCGGCCGCCCTACCGAATTTCTCACGTAGTCGGCCAGGGCGCGGCCCAGCCTGTCTGGCTCGATTCCGGGTGGCGGAAGGGCGGGAAAATAAAACACGAGGATCTGGTCCACGACCGCGTTGGCCATCTCCTCTAGCGACGGCTCTTTGAAAAGCGTCTCGCTCACGGCCGCGTACGTTCGGTCGTAATACGGCCTGAGCGTGTCCTCGACGATCGGCGCGCCGACGCTCAGGCGCGTCGTCTCGTTCGCGTTCGCGTTGAAAAAATCGAACGGAACGCCGCGGAAATCGGCGATCTCGCCCAAAAGGAGCCAAACGTTGAACTTCAGTTCGTTGGAGAACTGCGCGCTGGTGAAAACGAACCGGAAGTAATCGAAATCCGCCTTTTCGAAAAAGCCTTCCGGCTTGGCGGCCAGATAGTCGAAAAGGTGCAGGTGCTTTGGGAACTCGCGCGCGGCCAAATCGATGAGCTCGCGCTTGGGCATGCCGCGCAGCAGCTCGTCCGCGGATTCGTGCGCCAGGCCGCGGACGAGTTTGGCCATCGCGGCGCAGTACCGCTCCACGGCCTGGGGGATGTAGGGCGTTTGGGCCTCTTCGTCCAAGAGCGCCAGCGCGGCGCGGAAATCGCGCTTCTCGCAGCGGTCGCGGACCTGTTCGAGAATCGCGCGGTAATACCCGTAATTCATGATCGGCCGCCGCGCGTGCTCCCGATCGAAATCGTCCAGCAAGGCGGCCGGGTCGGCCGGCGGGTTTTGGTTATTTGCAGTCTTTGTCATCGTTCGCGGCGAGACCGTTGGCCACCACGTAAAAATCCGCGGCGTCGAAGCCGTTGGCCGCCAGGTGGCGCTTGACCGCGTCCACCAAGGTTTGCTTCAGGGGCAACGTGATGAACTTGGCGTTCTGCGAACTGAAGCAATAAACGTGCTCGTGATCGTCGTGGCGCAGGTTGAAGAACGGCTTGAAGCTGTCGATGTTCAAGAAAGCGTTGACCATTTTGTGCCTGATGAGCGAGTGCAGGATGTTGTAGACGCTCGCGATGTTGGGCTTTTTGCCGTTCGCCTTCGTCAAATGCGACACGATGTCGTCGATCGTGTGCCACCCGGGGTGTTTCAGAAGGCATTTGACGATTTCCTTGCGCTGTTTCATCAGCCTCAGTCCCGCTTGCTTGATCTTGGCGAAATAAAAATCTAATGCTTGGTCTGTCATTGTCCGTAGTGCTTTCTGACTAGTTCGATTTCCGCGGCGTACGGGGGGCGGCCCTCGACGTAGGGGGTCTCCAGTATAAATGGTAAATTTTTAAATTGCGGATGTCGCAACAATCGCACCAGCGCGTCCAGCCCGATCGTCCCCTTTCCCAGGTTCGCGTGGCGGTCCTTCCGCGCGCCCAACGCGTTCAGCGAGTCGTTGAGGTGGACGACCTTTATTTTGCCCGGGTCCAAATGCCTTTCGAATTCCGCGAGCACGAGGCCGGGATCGGACAGATCGTACCCCGCGTCGTTCAGGTGGCACGTGTCCCAGCAGACGCCGATCCGGCTTTGGTCGCGAATCAGGGAAACGATTTCGCCCAGCTGCGAGAAATCCCTGCCGATTTCGTTGCCCTTGCCCGCCATCGTCTCCAGGCAGACCGTCACGCCCTTGGTCCGGCGCAGCACCGAATTGAGGTTTTTCGCCAAATTGCGGATCGCCGCGCTCGGCGTCGTGTTCACGCTGCTGCCGGGGTGCAGCACGACGTAAGACGCCCCAAGCGCAGCGGCGCGGTCGATCTCGCCCGCGAGGAAGTCGACGCCGAAGCGTTGCTTGCTTTCGTCGGGCGACGCCAGGTTGATGATGTACGGCGCGTGGACCACGACGTTTCGCGGCGCGATGCCGGCTTGCGCCATCAGTTCGCGGGCCGCCACGATTTTCAGCCGGCCCAAATCCGTCCGCGCGGACGACTGGGGCGGGCCCGTGTAAACCATCAGGGCGTTCGCGCCGTACTCGAGCGCTTCGCGCACGCTGCCCAGGAAATAGTCGGGCGCCTTCATGCTGACGTGACAGCCCAAAACGAGCGGGTTTTTGTCCATAGGCTAATAATCGATGAACCTTTTCGCCTTGACGTTGTTGGCGTAATGGTGCTTGACGGCCTCGGTCCTGGTCACCACGTCGCACAGCCGCGCCACGCTGGGCGGCATGGCGTGCCCCGAGACGAAGACGAATCTGCCTGCGCTAATCCTTTTCAATAGGTCGCAGCATTCCTTGGCGCGGATTACCCGGTTCGCGACCAAGTCGAGGAATTCGTCCAAGAACAAGTACGCCGCGCCGCGGTGGTTTTCAGAAACGAAGTCCAGGCCGCGCCTGGCGTCCGCGACGATCCTTTCGCGGATCGCCTTGCTTTTGGTCCAGATGAACTCGTTGGCGGTCTGGAACAGCCTGACGGTCACGCCCAAGCGTTCCAAAACCGCGTCCTCGCTCGAAGGCGCGCTTTTGAAAAACCGCACGAACATGATCGGCTTGCGCGACGCGACCGCGCGTAGGCAAATGCCGTTGAGCGCCGACGTCTTGCCTTGGCCCGTGCCGTAGTATGCGTAAATCATCTAAGAACCGTTTTCGGGCGAAAGCGGGCCCAAGCCGCCCCCGCCGCTAACCGATTTTGACCTCGACGACGCTGACCTTGGTCCGGTTTTTGCCGAATTTGGTGTATCTTACCACCCCGGACGTCAGCGCGTACAGGGTGTCGTCTTTCCCCTGGCCGACGTTTTTGCCGGGCCAAATCACGTTGCCGCGTTGGCGATAGATGATCTGCCCGGCCTTGGCCAACTGGCCGTCGGCGAGCTTGGCGCCCAGGAACTTCGGGTTGGAGTCCCGCCCGTTTTTGGTCGATCCGACCCCTTTCTTGGAGGCGAAGAACTGCAGATCCACCGGGAACCAGATCGTTTTGCTGTTTCAGTCAAACATGGATAAACCTCGCGCTATAAATCGATTTTCTGCGAATTGCTCGCGATCGTGACGTAATTCGGGTAAACTTTTGCGACCGCCAGGATTTGGGTTTGGATGACCTGCATGGCGACCAAGTTCTCGAAGTCGCTGTTTTGCAGCTCGCACGAAAACAGCGCCCTCGCCTGGTCCGAAACGACGTTGATGTTTTTGGGATCGAACCAATTGATGCCGCCCAGGACGATGCCGCTGATCGCCGCGCACACGATGTCGTCGCCGGTCGGGTTGAACAAGGCGTGGCCCTCGATCGTCAGTCCCCCGGCGTAAAACGTGACCAAAAGCATGCCTTACCCTTTGATGGCGATCACTTTGAGCTTGGTGTAAGGCTGACGGTGCCCGTACTTTTTCAGGTGGCGCTTTTGGCTGATGTGCTTGATCACGTTGATCTTTTTGCGCTTGCCTTGCTTTTCGATCACGCACGTGACCCGGGCGTCGTCGACATAG
>CAZPGT010000037.1:0-7890 GCA_964586345.1 uncultured Mycoplasmatales bacterium
TGCAAATCGCGGTTCCGCGCGGACAAGCTGCTGGAGCAACAGAACGTCAAAATCACCGAACACGCCCCAACCGAGGCGATCGACCGGGAGATCGACAACAGCCAGGCTGCGTGCCCCAAATGCGGCGCCCGATCGTGGACCGGAGTGCGCAAGTTCAACCTGATGTTCAAGACGTTCCAAGGCGTGACCGAGGACGGCTTGAGCACGCTTTATCTGCGTCCCGAGACCGCGCAGGGCATTTTCGTGAATTTCAAGAACATCGTCCGCACCCAACGGATGCAGGTCCCGTTCGGCGTGGCGCAGATCGGCAAGGCGTTCCGCAACGAAATCACGCCGGGCAACTTCATTTTCCGCACCCGCGAGTTCGAGCAGATGGAAATCGAATATTTCACTACGAAAGAGAACGCCATGGCCGATTTCGATCGGTTCAAGGGCAAAATCGCGGATTTTTTGACCAAAACGCTTGGCTTCAGGCAAGAAAACCTACGGATTACCGAGCATCCGAAGGAGGAGTTGGCGCACTATTCGAAAAAGACCGTCGATTTCGAGTTCGCCTTCCCGCACGGCTTCGGCGAGCTGTGGGGCTTGGCGCACCGGGGCGATTACGATCTGTCCGTGCACCAGGCGCATTCCAAAAAAAGCATGCAATACCTCGATCCCCGCACGAACGCGGAGTTCTTGCCCGAGGTGATCGAACCGTCCGTGGGCATCGAGCGCCTGCTGTACGCGTTGGTCGCCAACGGCTACGAAATCCAAAAGCTTGGCGAAGGCGACGAACGCGAACTTCTCAGGATCCCGCCCCGCTTGGCGCCGTACCAGGCCGCGGTGCTGCCGTTGGTGGGCAAGCTCGCCCAGCAAGCCCGGAAAATCCACGCGGATTTGCTTAGCGCCCGCGTTTACGCCGCGTTCGACGCGGCGGGAAGCATCGGCAAGCGCTACCGCCGGATGGACGCGATCGGCACCCCGTGGTGCGTCACCGTCGATTTCGAGACGGCCAGCGCGCAGACCGTGACCGTGCGCGAGCGCGACAGCATGAAGCAAGAAAGAGTCGCTTTGAAGGATTTGGCAACGCACCTGAAGCGACTGACGCAAATGGACGATGACGCGCGATCGGGACTATAGCCAAATAAACGAGCTCAAAAAAGAAATCGACATCGTGCAGGTGGTCGGGCAGTATTTGACGCTGCAAAAGCGCGGCAACAACTACTGGGCGCTTTGCCCGTTCCATTCCGACACCCGCCCGTCGTTGGCCGTTTCGCCAAAGAAGCAGCTTTTCAATTGCTTTTCGTGCAACACGAAGGGCGACGTCTTCAATTTCGTGCAACGCCACAAAAACATCTCGTATTCGAAGGCGGTCGTGGACGTCTGCGAGTCCCTGGACATCAAAACCGAGCCCTTCTTGCGCTTCAAGCAATCCCGACGTTTCGACAGGGAAGCGGAGAAATACTACCAAATCAACCAATTGGCGGCGGATTTCTTCAAACTGAGCCTTTTCAACGTCAACGCCGGCCCCGCGACCGATTACATGAGGCGGCGCGGCCTGACGAAAAACCTGATCGACTATTTCGACGTGGGGTGCGCGTTGGACAGACCAAGCGATCTGTGCGACGCGCTGCTTGGCGCCACGGGCACGGAAACGCCGATCAGCATGACCGACCTTAAGAACGTCGGGTTGGCGGTCCGCGAGCAGGAAAAGACGGATTTTTTCATCAGCCGCGTCATGTTCCCGATCCACGACGAATTCGACAACGTGGTCGGGTTCTCGGGACGCACCTATCTGGCCGACCGGCCCGATTTGGCGAAATACAAAAACACCGAAACGACCAAAATCTTCAAAAAGGACCAAATCCTTTACAACTACAACCGGGTGAAGAAAAACAACCTTCCCGACCCGGTCCTTTTTCTGTGCGAGGGGTATATGGACGTCGTCGCGCTGCACTCGATCGATCTGTCCAACGCGGTCGCGCTGATGGGCCTGAACCTAAGCGACCACCACGTCGCGCTGCTCAAAAAGCTCAACAACGTGCGCGAGATAGTCGTCGCCCTGGACAACGACGCGCCCGGGCGGCGGGCGGCCGTGGCCTGCGCCAAGAAACTTTTGGCGCGCGGCTTCTCCGTGGCGGTTTTCGCGTTCCCCGAAGACCAAACCGCCAAAGACCTGGACGAGTTGGTGAACGCCTGCGGCTTCAAGGCGGCGGACGTTTTGGCGCGCAAGACCGATTATTTCGAGCATATCATCGCCCAAGCCCGCGAAACGCTGGGCGACGGCCCGTCGCTGAACGAAATCGTGCAGGCCGCGCAACCGCTACTGTCCGAGATCAAGCAAACGTGCAGCCGGATGACGTGAAACGTCCGCCTGCGCCAAATCGCCGAACTGTTCGGGTTGGCCCTGGAAGATGTGCAAGCGCAGTTCGACGCGATCCCCTCCGCCGCCGCGCCCGCGGATTTCGCGGCGGAGCAAGAACGCCACGACGAGGAAGACGCGCCCCAACCCGATTCCCGAAAGGCGAAATGGCGCAACCCGCTGATCCAGCGGATCGCCGCGGACTGCCTTGACGCCAAAAAGAAAACGATCAACTGCGAGGCCGCGCTCGCGGCGTGGTTTTATTTCAGCAAAAAGACGCTGGACGAATTCAACGGCATGCCCGCGATCAAGAACGCGCACGGGTTCTTCCGCCAGCTGTGCGTCAGGTTCAGCAACCTATACGCCGCGCACGGAAAGATTTCCGAAGCCGATTTGGTCGCGGCCGTCGACCAAATCGCCAGAAGCGACCCGTCCGCGGACGCGAAAAGCTTCGTCGCGGAACTGACGCGCGAAATCAATTACCAAAAGCCGTTCGCCAAATTCGGCGCGCCGGACATCAGGAAAACCGTCATCAAGCTGCACGACGCGATCAATCTGTTCGAGACGGCCAAAGCCTATCTGCGCCACCATTACGCCAGCGAAACCACCGACGCGCAAATCGCGGACCAGCACCTCAGGGCGATCAGCAAAATGCGCGGCGAGAACAAGGCGTTTTTCGAAAAAATCATGAATCCGGGCAAATAAGCGCCAGAATGTGGTAAAATAGTTTCTCATTGTATATAACCCCACGGATTTCAACGGATCCCAAAGCTTCATGGCCAAAAAACAAACCAAGAAACCGGCCGCGCCGGCGAAAGTTTCGCAAGCGAAAAAACCAGCCAAGAAAAAGCGCGACGCCAGTCAACGTGGCCGCAACCAGGCCTCGCAGGCGAAAAAGCCGGCCAAGAAAAAGCCCGCCGCGTCCAAAGGCGACCAAAGCGCGCGCGTCAGCAGGTTCAACTCCACGACCAAGTCGATCTTGCCAAGCAAGGTCAACGACAAGAAACAGTTGCTGACGATCGTGCCGCGCAAGGAAATCGTCATCAACCGCATCTCCAAGAAGCCCGTTAAATCCGCCCCGCCTCCGAAAATCGTCAAGGAAAAAGACGCCATCGTCGAGAAGAAGCGCCGCGGCCGCAAGCCAAAGCACGCGCCCAACAACGAGCGCAACGAGATCGTTTTCACCGACATCCTGGAAATAAATTCGAAAAGCCACAATTACGACGGGGAAGTGGCGACGATCATCAAACAGCTGCAAACGCGCGCCAAGCAGAAAAAGCGCAAGCAGCCGTATTTGTCCAACGCCGAGATAATCAAAGCGATCAAAACCCACGAGTTCAGCGACGAGGAGAAAACGTACATCCTGGATTCGCTGCGCGACGCGAACATCAAGCTGGACGACAACGTCGAAGAATACCTGAGCGAATTCAGCCGGAACCAGGATTTGAGCGAAATCGACGACAACATCGAGGAGCTGACCGTCAAGGGAACGAACACGCGCGACAAAGTCGAGGACAACGTCCGCTCTTTCCTGGCGACCCTGGGCTCTTCCAAGATGCTCACGTTCGAAGAGGAAATCCGCATCGCCAAGCTTTTGGGCAGCAACGACGAGGAAACGCGCAGGTACGCGGTTAACCAGTTCGTCACCTCCAACCTGAGGCTGGTGACCTCGATCGCCAAAAAATACCTGAACCGCGGGCTCGATTTCATCGATTTGATCCAAGAAGGATCGATCGGGCTCATCAAGGCGATCAACAAATTCAACTACAAGCTGGGCAACAAGTTTTCCACCTACGCCACCTGGTGGATCCGCCAGGCGATCACCCGGGCGATATCGGACCAGGCGCGCACGATCCGCATTCCCGTGCACATGGTCGAGACGATCAACAAGCTGACGAAAGTCGAACGGAACCTGACCCAGACGTTGGGGCGCGAGCCGACGATCGAGGAGCTGGCGGAGGAGATGGGCGGCCAGGTCAACGGGTTCACGCCGCGCAAAATCATCGAGATCCGCAAACTCAACAGCGATCCGGTTTCGCTTGACAAGCCGGTCGGCCACGACGAGGAATCCCAATTCATCGATTTCGTCAAGGACAAGGACATCGACCGCCCCGACCAGTACACCAACAAGAAACTGGTTGTCGAGCACATCAACGAGCTGTTCAACAACACGCTGTCCAAAAAAGAAGAGCAAATCATCCGAATGCGCTACGGGCTCGCCCCGTTCAAGGGCCCGATGACGCTTGAGGAAGTGGGCAACAAGTTCAAAGTGACCCGAGAACGCATCCGGCAAATCGAAGCCAAGGCCCTGCGCAAGCTGAAGCACCCGTCCAAAAACACGAAACTGCGCTCGTTCCTTGATGAAGAGCAGCAGGATTAATTTTTTGTTCGGGCTGGTTCCAGACTGCGGCGACCGAATTGTCGCGGACGTGGGATGCGACCACGGCCGCCTGGGCGCCATGCTGATCCGCTCGGGTAAGGCGCGGTACGTCATCAACGTGGACAACAAGCCCAAACCGCTTGAGAACGCGATTGCCACCGCGCACAGAACAAACACCGCGCACCGGACTTTCACGGTGCTCAACGACGGATTGAGGAACCTGCGCGAGAAGGTGCCGCTCGATCCTTTCGCGATCGGCTGCGTCGTGATCGCGGGGTTGGGCGCGGGCAGCATCATCTCCATCCTAGACGCGGACGACGCGACAGCGGACGGCACGGTTTTCGTGCTGCAGACCCAAACCCATCCCCAAAAGCTCAAATCCTACCTGCTGCAGCGGCGGTTCGCGATAATGAGCGAATCCGCGCGCGCGGGCAACGGGCGGGTCTCGCATTTCGTCGTCGCGAAAAAGACCGCGGCGGGTTTTTAACAATTTATAATTAGCAAAGATGCGTTTTCGCGAAAAAAATTAAGAACGGTATGTCAGCAACTGTCGCAGTATTTTTGTTGGTTTTCGTGTCGTCGGCGTTCGGGTATCTCATCGGATCGGTGATGACTTCGGACATCGTTGGTTTCGCGATCAAGAAAAGCGCGCGGCTGCACTGGAGCAAAAACCCCGGGACGACCAACTCCATCCGGGTTTACGGCAGCAAGAACGGCGTGATCGTCGGGATCGGGGACATCGCGAAAAGCTTCGTCGCGTTTCTCGTCTCCTGGTTCGTTTTACGCTACGGGCTGAGACAGCACATCGAAACCCAACCCGGGCTGTACGACAAAGTCTACTATCTTGTCTATTTGGCGAACCTGTTCGCGATCGTCGGGCACTGTTGGCCGGTGTATTTCAAGTTCAAGGGCGGCAAAGCCGCCGCGCCGACCGTTGGTTTCCTCGTCTCGCTCTCGTTTTGGTGGCTGATCGTCATCGCGATCGTGTGGGTAATCGTTTTGATCCGATCCAAATACGTGTCGCTGGCGACGTTGGTGTGCGCAACGCTTTTGCCGGTGATCAACCTGATCAATTACTTGGACTACTTGAATTTCTTTTCGATCGGCCAGCCGTTTTGGGTTCCCGCGGATGCGGCAACGGGCGTTGGGGGGTATTTGACCTACCAAAGCGACTGGCACGTGATTTTGTATTTGGAAATCAACAACGTGATCGTCGCGGCGATCATCTTCTGGAAGCACCGTTCCAACATCGCGCGGCTCAGAAACAGGAACGAAAACAAAATCGGCCAGGCAAAAAGGCAACATGGCTAAGAAGAAACCAACCAGCCGCATCGTGTCCGAAATCAAGGACGTTTTGGACAACATCCGCTTTTACATCCAAAAAGACGGCGGCGACCTGAAGTTCGTCAGTTACAGAAACGGGGTGGTGACGATCGAGCTTTTGGGCGCGTGCGTTGGCTGCGCGCTAATCGATTTCACGTACAAGGAAGGCGTGGAAACGATCCTGAAGGACGAAATCAAGGAAATCAAGGAACTCGTGATCATCGACCCGTCCGACCCGCATTCCGCGCGCGGGAAAAAATAAGCTAACGCTTCTTTTCCCTTTTTTTGTTCCGGTAGGATTTCGTCAAAAAAATGCTGACCATGGCGATCAGGCAGACGACCAGGACGCTGCTGAACGAGATGGCCGCGATGTTGACCGGGGTCAGCCCCGATTGGATGTTGTTGACGGTCAGGATCGTGAACACCATCCCGAAAAAGTTTATCAACCCGATGATCACCGCGACCATGAACGCGACGACCATCGTTTTGCGCTCGATGTCCTTTTTGTTGATGGAATCCTGCTGCTTGAGTTTGGCGCTCAGGATGTTCAGCGAGCTTTTCAGGTTGCTGGTCGCGTCGATTTTGCGCACGATGTTCTTGATTTCGGACAGACCGTAGAAGTCGTCGTACCAGTCGAACGACAGGTTCTCGAGCACGCGGATCTTTTCTTTGTAGAAATTGGAGTTCTTCCGCCCGGGCATCTTGTTGAAGTCGTACTCGATGTCGTTGCGCATCCAAATCCGGGATTGCACGTAAATCTCCGCCCAAAGGTAACTCGCGAAAAGCGGCACCGGCTCGTTCTTGATGATCAGGACCGCTGGCGAATTGGTCAGGTACGTGATGTAGTTGTTGTTGATCTCGCAACACGATTCCTTGATCTCGGTTTCCAGCGAGTCGATCGCCTTCGTGTTGTTCTGGATTCTCTCGATCACCCGCAACAGCTGCTTGTATTCGATGAAATACGACGTGTCCGCGTTCATCCCGAACAGATGCGGGGCGGTCGTAAGCAGGTACAGCAATTTGATGTTGCCTGCGCCCAAAATCACCTTTTCGGGCGAAACGAACGGGTTGAGCTCGTCGATCTGGATCGTGCTGATCGGAACCGACGTGCCAAAGGACTCGTACTCGCTTTCTGACCTGCTTTCGGACAGGACGTCCAGGATGTCTTGGAACTTCTTGACCTCGCGGTAAGTGACCTTGGCGCCGATACCGTCCTTGAAATACGTTTGTTTCAGGAACTTGGCCAATTCGAAGAAATCGGTCTCCGGCTTTTGGTTGGGGTCCTCTTTGATCGACGACGGGCGATCGAGGATGCTTAGGATCAACTCGGGCTTTTCGCTGGTGAAATAAATCTTCAGTTCCTCGTAAAGCGACAAGGTGATCATCGTCGTGATCAAAATCGAGTAAAATAGGTTGTCCGCGAAGTTTTTCTTTTCGCCTTCGGCCATGTTTTGCTTGAAATCAAGGTACTTTTTTGTAATCAGCCTGGATCAGTTCTGCCGCAGATCGTCGGCGCTGACGTTTTTGAAGTTTCACGAGTGGTGACCGCTTTTGTCCTTGATTTGCCGTGTTTTGTTGGCGGCCTGCCTGACGCTACCCGCTCCGACTTCGCTTATCATGTCCAAAATGTTGTTTAGCGAAATCGGGTAAAGCTGTTTCGAAATGTAATGTTTGATGAGGTTGGAAAGATAAATTTTGTCGATCAGTTCGCCGTCGGCTGTCGCTTGGGTCTCCCCGTCGAAGCTCAGATCGCAAAACTGCAACGCGAACCCACCCGACAAAATTTTGTTTTCGTCGTCTAGGTAAAACGAAAGGCGGATTTTTGAATGTAACTGCTCAGATA
>CAZPGT010000038.1:0-7759 GCA_964586345.1 uncultured Mycoplasmatales bacterium
ATCGGGGCGGCGCAGATCTAGTTAGCGGTATTTAAGGCGCACGTCCTCCAGGGCGTCCGTCTCGTCCTCGACGATGAGCGGGGGCGTCTTTGCCTCGGCGATCACTTCCAGCCCGATCGCCTTGATTTCGTGCTCGCCCAAAAAGATTCCTGGGTTCGGGTTGGAACGCCTGCGGAACTCGCCTTCGACCATCACGACAGACTCGCGCGTCAGTCTCGCAAACGTTTCGAACGTTCGCGAGCCGGATTCGTCCACGATTTGGATCGAACCCGACTCGTCCCACAGCGTGACGAAGCAAAGGTTGCCCAGTTTGCGAATTCTTTTGACCCATCCGGCGACGCAAACTTGTTTGCCCAACCGCGTCATGTCGACCAGGGCCTTGATTTTGATTCTGTCCTCTAATCGCATGGCGTTTGCTCCGCCCACCATCCGCTAATCGCGCCCTGGCCCGTCGCGATTTGCTTTTTTTCGCGCAAATCCTTGATTTGGGCCGTCCCGCTACGCGCTTCCTGCGGCCCGACGATGGCCAAATACCGGAAGCCGGCCTTTTCGCAATGCTTGATCGCTTTCTTGATGTCCTTGATCCGCGGCAGGTAAACCAGCGGGCACGCCTGCGCCTTCGCGCCCTGGCTCAGGCGGAACAAAGCGTTCTCGTCGACGCCTTCCAAGCCGATCAGCAGGATTTTCTTCTCGTCGCCGGAAGCGATGCGTTCGACGGTTTCTTCGCTTAGCATCGCCGCGCAGCGATTCACGCCGACCGCGAGACCGATCGCCTGCATTTGCGTTCCCGTGATTTCCTCGACCAGTTTGTCGTATTGCCCGCCGCCGATCACCGCGGATTCGCTTTTTGTGTCCACGAACTCGAAAACGACGTTCGTGTAGTAATCCAGCCCGCGCACGAGGTTGTCGCACACTTCGTGCGAAACGTCCAGGCTATCCAACAAGTCAAGCGTCGCCTGGAATTCTGCTTTCTCGCCGGCACCCAAAAACTGCGTTATCTTGGGGGCCTGCAGCACGCAGGGCAGCTTTCCGTCGACCTTGTCGTCCAAAATGCGGAGCGGGTTGGTCCGCAGCCGCTCCTTTGACAGGTCGCTCAGTTCGTCCGCGTGTTTTCCCAAATGTTTCTGCAACGCCTCGATCCAACGCAGCCGCGTCTGGAACGATCCCAAAAAATTGATTTTCAGTACGGTCGCGTCGAGCAAACCCAAATCCGAAAGGACCCGGTGGCCGTAGCAAATCACGTCCGCGACGTCAAAGAGCGAATCCGTGCCCACGATTTCCACGTCGAACTGGTGGAATTCGCGCTGCCTTCCGTCCTGGGGGCGCTCGTAGCGGAACATCGAGCCGTAGCTGAAAACCTTGATCGGCGCGGGTTTGGTCTTGAGCATTTTGCTTTCGCCCAGGCAGCGAATCAACGACGCTGTCGCCTCGGGACGCAAAGCGATCGAGCGGTCGCTCCGGTCGGCGAATTCGTAAAGCTCCTTTTTGACGATGTCCGAATTCTCGTTGTTCCTTTTGAACAGTTCGCTGTGCTCGAATGTCGGGGTCACGATTTCCTCGAAGCCGTACGCCTTGGCGAATTTCTTGCAAGCGGCGATCACGAAATTGTGGCGCCCCAGCTCGAGGCCGAACAAATCTTTGGTGCCCCGAGGTTTGTTGATTTGCATATTTATAAAAATTTTTTTAATTATTTATGTTAATATTTTTTTGAATACGATTAAAGTATTTTAAATTATTAATTTAAAAAACTAACGATTGTTTATATTATGACAGATTCTCAGCTAAAAGACGACGCGATAAGCATTTTCGAGGCCAACATGCCGAAGGAAGCGGCCCAGATCAAGGACATCAGGTTGCTGGACAACGCTTCGACGAACACCTCGTTTTTGGTGACCAACACCAAAAACAAGAAATTCCAGGTTCGCATCGGCAACCCGAAAATCAATCGCTACAACGAATCGATCATCCTCAAGTCGCTGAAGGATTTGGGCGGGTTCATCTATTACAATTCCAAGAACGGCAACGGGATCAAGGTTTGGGTAGACGGCGTCAACCCGACGGTCAAGACGTGCCACACCCCCGCTTTCATCGGTTCGTTCGTCAAAGAGCTGAAAGCGTTGCAGAAAACGGTCACCGAGGATCCAATCATGCACCGCGACTTTTACGTCTTCGAGAAGATCAGCGATTTCAACGGGCTGAAAAACCAACTGAAGAAATACCGGGAAATCATCACGAAATACCGCAAGCTGCCCCAGGTCGTGTCGCACAACGACCTACGCCCCGCCAACCTGGTGTGGAGCAACAAGAAAGTCAAGTTCATCGACTTCGAGTGGGCGACGCTGAACAACCAGTACTGGGATCTGTGCAATTTCGTGCGCGAAGTCGAATACCCGCTCACGAAGCTGAAGACCTTGATCGGCAAACACTTCCAAAACCTTGATTTCGACGTCGCGAAGGAATTTTTGTTCGCCTGCACGTTTTTCGCCTACCAATGGACGTTTTTCGCGGAACAGACCAAAGACATCGTCAGCTACCGCAAAAACACGAAGCGGCTGATGACCGAATACTACAACATGATTAAGGCAAAAGCGCTTTAATCAGCGGCGCGACGGTTTTGGCGTAATTTCCTTTCGCCGCGGCGAAGGCGGATTCGTTGCCCTGTTCCAAGACGCGGTCCGAGCCGAACTTGACGGCGAGAAGGCGCGTTTTGGCCAAAGCGCAGACGTGCGCGATCGCGCCCAGTTCCATGTCGACGACCGAAACGCCCCTGGCGGTCTTTCTCAGCGCGGGGACGTCGTTTTTCGTCACGAACCTGTCGCCGGTCGCCGCGCTTTTTGTCGCGTGCTCGACGCCCAAGCCGTCCAGGCGTTCGCCCAATAGGCGCAACGCGGGCGTTCTCAGGTCGAACCACGCGCCCGTGTTGGGCAACTTGCCCGGTTCGTACCCGAACGCGGTCAAATCGACGTCGTGGTAGGCCACTTTGTCGATCAGAAGCGGGATGCCCAGTTTCGTGCGCGAATCGATCAGCCCGGCCATCCCGACGTTAACCAAAAAGCCGCAGCCGTGCGTTTGGGTCAAAAGCGCCGAAAAAAACGCGGCGTTGGTCTTCCCGACGCCGCAAACGCACGCGAACGCCCTTTTGGCGGGGTGGCCCAACACCTCGATTTCGGAAGAAAAATCGAAGGCGAGCAACGCGGTTTTCGCCGCGGAACGCAAAACCGTCGAACGTCCGATTTTCTTCAGCGCGGCGACGAAGGGTTTGGCCTCCTCGCGCAAGGCGAAGACGAACCCGACGTTACAGGTTCGGTTCCCAGTCATTGTCTTTCTTGGTCAGTTTTTGCTCCGCGGTCCGCAATTTGCTTTTGTTGCGCGCGCTGACTGTCGCGCGCTGGCTGATCGATTTCGGGGAAGCGAAATTTTTCTGTCCGTAGAAATTCCCGCCTTTTTGCCTTTTCGCCCCGGGTTTCGCCTACGCGTTGAATTTGTGGCGCGCCTGGATCGCGTACGACGGGTGCGAGTTCAGGATGTCGCTGGTGATGTTGTTTGGCAACTTCGCGTCCTTGGCGTTGAACTTGACGATTTCGATTTTGTTCTGGAGCTCCTTCAGGATCGAATTGGTCCCGTCCATTTCCAAAAACGAGGAGAACGTGACGCATTCGCCCTTTTGGTTGGCGCGCCCCGTCCGGCCCATCCGGTGGATGTACGTGTCCACGTTCGGGGGGACGTCGAAATTGATGACGAGGCCGACGTTGTCCACGTGGATGCCGCGCGCGGCCAGGTCCGTGCCGATCAACACGTTGCACACCCCGTTCTTGAAATCGTTGATTATCTTCGTGCGCACGTGCTGGGGCTTGTCGCCGTGGATCGATTTGGCGCGGATTCCCGATTCGTTCAGGAAATAGGCGATGAAGTTGGCGCGGGTTTTCTTGTTGGAGAACACCATGATCGATTTGTTCAGGTTCTTGGAAATCAAAAACAAGAGCAGCTGCAGCTTTTCCTGGTTGTTCGTGTAATACAGCTTTTGGGTTATCGTGTCGGGGATGCGGACGTCGGTGTCGGGGTTGATGAACCGGAATTTCTTGGAGAAGTTTTTGATCAGGTTTTGGATTTTCGGCGGGATCGTCGCGGAAAAGAACGAGATTTGGACGTTTTTGGGCATCTGTTGGTAAATCGACAGGATTTCCCTGTAGAAACCCAAATCCAGCATCATGTCCACCTCGTCCAAGATGAAATGGCGGACGTTGGAGCAGTCGAACTTCTTTTGCTGGATCAGATCCTTCAGGCGCCCGGGGGTCGCGACGACCAAATCCACGCCCGATTTGATTTTGGCGACCTGCGACCTTTCCCTGACCCCGCCGATGATGAGGCAGCTTTGCAGCTGGGTGCCCGCCGCGAGCTTGCCGAAACCCGAATGGATTTGGTCGGAAAGCTCGCGGGTCGGGCTCAGGATCACGACGCGGGGCTTCGCTTCGCGCTTGGTTTTGATGAGCTCGAACAGGGGCAAAAGGAAAGCGAACGTCTTCCCCGATCCGGTCGGCGCCTTGACCACGACGTCCTCGTTGTTCAGAATCGCGGGAATCGCCTCGGCCTGCACGGCGCTGGGCGTCTCGATGTTTTGCTTTTTCAGCTGCCTGACCAGGTGGTCGGAGACCCCCAATTCGCGGAATGTCTTGTTTTTCATAATCCGAATGCTTTTTATTATCAATTATTTATCGTTCTTTTCGGCACAAAATTTCTCCCACAGCGCGTAGCAGGTCGCAAGCGAATTCAGTTTGACGCAGCGGGCGCCGAAGACGATCCTTTCCAGCTGCTTCCGGGTCAGCCAGCGGTTTTTCGCCAGGCTCTCGAAATACGACCCGTCCGTGGGCGGATCGGTCTGCTCCAGGCCCGTGACGTCGAACACGGCGTGGTAAATCTGCTCGTTCATCTGCGTCGTGGCGATCGACCGGTTCATCGCGACCAGATGTTTGCGGCGCGCGCGGATCCCGCCTTCCTCGTAAATCTCGCGGATGGCGCAGCGCGCGGGATCGTCGCCTTTCTCGAACGAGCCCGTGATCGGGCACGCGTACATGTCCCGGTCGGATTTCTTCTGGGCGATTTCGGGCATGACCTGGTAATGCACCAGGAATTCGCATTCGCCCGATTTCGGATCGGTCCGGAAGCAAAGCGCCGCGACGCTGTCCACGTTCTTGCGCTCGGCGTAATAGAATCCCGACGCGGTCCTGTAAAGGCTGAGGTACGGGGTGGCGCAAAGGAGCGCGCGCTTTCGCCTAGCCATTTCCTTGCTTGCCGCGCCGCGCCGCGTAGCGCTCGAAATGCTTTTTGAGATACCGTGCCGTGTGCGACTGCGCGTTTTTCATCGCCATCAGTTCCTCCGGCGTCCCCTGGGCGACGACTTTGCCGCCGTCGTCCCCGCCGTTGGGACCGAGGTCGATGACGTGGTCGGCGACCTGGATCAGGTCCAGGTTGTGCTCAATCACGATCACCGTGTCGCCGTTGTCGACGATCCGGTTCAGAACGTTGATGAGCTTCTTGATGTCGTGCGCGTGCAGCCCCGTGGTCGGCTCGTCCAGCACGTACAGGGTCTTGCCGTCGGATTTGCGCTGCAAAAACTTCGCCAGCTTGATCCGTTGCGCCTCTCCGCCCGAAAGCGACACCGCGCTCGCGCCCAACTCCAGGTAGTCCAGCCCGACGTCGCACATCAGCTGCAGCTTCCTGAAGATGTTGGGATGGCTCTCGAAAAAGTCCACCGCATCGTGGACGGTCATCTTCAAGACGTCGTAAATCGATTTGCCCTTGTATTTGATTTCCAGGGTCGCTTCGTTGTATTTGCGTCCCGAGCACTCCTCGCACTTGACGTAGACGTCGGGCAAAAAGTGCATCTCGATCCGGATCAGGCCGTCCCCGCCGCAACGTTCGCAACGGCCGCCCTTGAACGAGAACCTGCCGCGCTCGTAGCCGCGGGCCTTGGATTCGGGCAGCATCGCGAACAGGTCGCGGATGTCGTCGAAGACCGAGATGTACGTCGCGGGGTTGGAGCGCGGCGTGCGCCCGATCGGGTCCTGCGAGACGACGATCAGTTTGTTGACGTGGTGCGCGCCCTGGATTTCGGAGAACGGGGCGGGGGTCACGTACTGTTTGAAGACGGTTTGCTCGATGGCCCTGACCAGCGTTTGGGTCACCAGGGTCGATTTGCCGCTGCCCGACACCCCCGTGACCGCGATGAATTTTTTCAGCGGGAAGCTGACCGTGATGTTTTTCAGGTTGTTACCCTTCGCGCCCCTGATCGTGATTTTGTCCCCGGTTTTGGAGCCGGCGCGGCGTTTTTTGGGGATCGGGATGTATTCCTTGCCGCTCAGATACCAACCGGTCACCGAGTTCTTGACCTTGCTGACCTCAAGCGGCGTGCCCTGCGCGACCACTTTGCCGCCGTGCACCCCCGCGCCCGGGCCGATGTCGATCAAATGGTCGGCCGCGAGCATGGTTTCCTCGTCGTGCTCGACGACGAGCAGCGTGTTGCCCAGGTCGCGCATGGTTTTGAGCGTCGCCAGCAGGCGATCGTTGTCTTTTTGGTGCAATCCGATCGACGGCTCGTCGAGCACGTAAAGCACCCCGGTCAGCTTGGATCCGATTTGCGTGGCGAGGCGGATGCGCTGGCTCTCTCCGCCAGACAGGGTGCCAGCGGCGCGCGACAGGGTCAAATATTCCAACCCGACGTTTTGCAAAAACGACAGTCGGTCGATTATGTCCTTGAGCGCCAGTTTGGCGATGCGCATCTCCTCTTCGGTGAAATTGAGCCCCAAAAGGAAATTCGTCGCCTTCTCGATCGCGAAGTCGGTGAATTCGATGATGTTCGTGTTCGCGATTTTGACGCACAGCGCCTGCTCGGACAGGCGTTTGCCCGAGCACGTCTTGCAGACCGTCTCGGCCATGTACTTGGAGTAATACTCGCGCGACATTTCGCTGCTGGTCTCCAAGTGCCTGCGCTTGATCAGGTCGGCCACGCCCTCGACGTGGTCGTATTTCTCGCTGATGATCCCCGAGGACGAAACCGTCCGGATCGGGATCGGTTCGTCCGAGCCATACAAAAGGCGGTCGATTTGCTTTTGGGTCAGATGCCCGATCGGTTTGTCGGCGGGGATTTTGTAAAATTTCAGCATTTGGTTGAAACGCTGCCAGTCGAGCGAGGTCGTGTTGACCGTGTTCTTAAAAAAATCGATTCCCCCATCGTCGATGCTCAGCGACCGGTTGGGAAGCAGGCGGTTCGGGTCCGGCTCGTAGGTGAACCCAAGCCCCTTGCAGTAGGGGCACGCGCCGATCGGCGAGTTGAACGAGAAAAGCCGCGGCTCGAGCTCGGGCATGCTGAACCCGCATTTGTCGCACAGATGGTTTTGGTTGAAGTATTCGGTTTGGTCGCCGTACAGCAGGTTCAATTGCCCGTGGCTCAGGTTCAAGGCAACCTCCAACGCGTCGGTGAGCCGCGTTTTGGTCTGGCTGTCGTAATTCAGGACGATCCGATCGACCACGACGTCGATCGAGTGCTTGACGTTTTTGTCCAGGCTGATCTCCTCGTCCAGGGTGTAAACGTTGCCGTCCACGCTGACGCGCAGAAAACCTTTCTGCTTCAGGCGCTCGAATTCGTTTTTGAAGGTGCCTTTCTGCTTTTGGACTATCGGCGCCAGGATTTGGAGCTTCGTCTGCTCGGGCAAAGTGAAGATTTTGTCCAGGATCTGCTTGATCGTCTGGATCTTGATCGGTC
>CAZPGT010000039.1:0-7613 GCA_964586345.1 uncultured Mycoplasmatales bacterium
GCCGGCCTCCTCGACGTCGTCGCGCCTGTTCTTGCGGCTCGCGTAAAGGTTCAAAGCGACCAAGATCCCGACTATCGTCCCCAAGGCCAAAAATGCGTACAGCGTCTCGATGGCGATACCCTCCGCTTCGGGTTTGCGAAAAAACGGTTCGATCGACTTTACATTTTCCGGGCGCGGAAAGCGAACCGTTTCGCGGCCGCGGCGTTTTTTTGGTAGAATCTAGGCGTCTAAATGGCAGAGGTATCGTCCCGGAAACGGGGCGATTGAGAAACACTCTTGAACTTGATCTAGTTGACACTAGCGTAAGCAGCCAGACGTTTTCACTCTAACCTTTTAGCGCTTCCCCGATTTACAACAAAACGAAAGGTTAGTTCGCATGGATAACCTTAACCACCCGGGATTAGACCGCCAGCGGTCCGCGGAGCGCGAATACCGCGACTACGTCCAACCCCGCGTCGCCGAGCACAACGCGAAGGTCCAATCATTCCTTGACGCCAAAAAAAGGCAAAACAAACTCGTCAAGGCGTTGTTTTTCTACGTTTTCTGCATGTTGCTTGGGTTCGCCGTGGTCGCCTTCGTCGTGCTGTCCGCGATCAACGTCGCCCTGTACCTTGGCGACCAATACGTCACTTCCACGGAAATCGCCCCGGTGTACGCCGAGCCGTGGGTTTTCCTCGCCGTGTTCGCGGGCATGCTCGTCTTCTGCGCCTGCCTGGGCATGAACAACGCCGAGGCGGACTCGAGCAATTTGGCGCTGAATTTCGGGTACTATTTCGGCGCGGCGGTCACCGGGTTCTGGAAACTGCCCGCGATTTCCAGGGAAACCGCCAAGAACGCCGCGGAAATGAAACGGCTGAAGAACCAGATGTCCACGGTCCGCAGCGAGCTGTATTACTGCGCGCTGGTGGCCGGGTTCATCGCGATTTTCCTCATCCTCAAATTCGCCTTCGGGCAATGGAAGGTGTTCAGCGGCTGGGGCATCGAGGTCGAAACGATGTTCTTCGTCATCGCCCTGGTCTTGATCGACCGGTTCCGCTACGTGCTCATGTTCGGCATCCTCGCCCCTCTCCTGGCGCTGCCGCTGTCGTCCGGGCTGCTGTACCCGCTGCAGGTGATCTTCGAGTACCTTCTGGCGTATTGGGTGCTGTTCCCGATCTGCGCGTTCTACCACGCGGACAAGGCCGTGTCCGAAAGGATGTCAGGGCGCCAAAAGCCCAAAAGCGCGATAAACGCCGCGCGCGTGTCGCACTTTTTCGCGTGGATCCTGGTGCTTTATTTGGTCAAGGCGTTCATCCACGTCGTGGCGGGCGTGATTTGGTGGACCAATTACGACTGGACGTACTCGATCGTCCTGAACGCCGAGGTCATCCTGGGCTCGTTCGGCCTGTGCCTGCCGTTCGGTCTGGCGGCGATCGTGCCCGTGATCAAATTGCGCGACGTGCACCTGCGCAAGGAGATCCAGATGATCAAGGTCTAACCGCCCCGGGCCCGGGCGCTTCGAACGTGCATGCGCGCGCATGCACGTTTTTCGCGTTTCTTCCGCGTTCGGTGGTATAATATTGCTTGGTTCAGACTTTGATTTGAATTCGCAAAAGTAGTTTACGCTCGCCCCACAGACTCAGGGCACCCTGACGTTCCAAGGCTATCGATTTCGGTCCGGGTCCGTCGCGATCCGGGCCGCGGCATAACCCCGCTTTTCGCTCGCCGCCGCTTTTTCCGGCGCGAGGTCAGAAGTTTGACTGTTTAATTTTCAACGACAAGGTTTAGAGGGAAACGAACGACCCGAATGAACAACAACCGCAACCGGAACCCCCGCTTCGGGCAGGACGGTTTCAGAAACCCAAAAAGCAACGCCCCGCAGATGAACGAGACTTTGCCCCGCTTCGTCGTTCTGATCGACGAGACGGGCGCGAACCTTGGCGAGATGAGCAAGGCCGACGCGCTGAGAAAGGCGGCCGAGAAGCAGCTGGACGCCGTGGTCATCTCGCCCAACGCCAAGGTGCCCATCGCCAAACTGATGGACTACGGCCGGTGGCAGTACGAGCAAAAGCGCAAGAAGCGCGAGTCCAAAAAGAAGCAGACGATCATCAAGATCAAGGAAATCAGCGTCAAGCCGACGATCGGCCAGCACGATCTGGCGTGGCGCGCGAACAACGCGAAAAACTGGCTGAGCGACGGGTGCCACGTCAAGTTCACGGTGCAAACGTACAACCGGCTCATCAGCCGCGAGGACATCATCAACGGCATTTTCAACACGTTCATCGGCCTCATCGGCGAGCAGGGCGAGGTCGAGAAGCCGTTCAGCCGGGTCGCGGCGAACTCGTACGAGGCGATCATCGTGCCCAACAAGAACTACCGGCCCAAGCAAACCCCTCCCCAAGGCCAAAACCCGGAGCAACGGTAAGAAAGGAACCGCCACACAGATGCCGAAAATGAAAACCAAAAGCGCCGCCGCGAAGCGCTTCAAGGTCACCAAGACCGGGAAGATCAAGCACAAGCACGCGTACACGTCGCACCTGGCGCCCAACAAGACGACCAAGCAGAAGCGCCAGCTGCGCAAGGCGTCGTTCGTGAACAAGAACCAGGCGAAAACGATCCGCGAGCTTTTGAATTAACCTTAACAAAGCCCTTACCCCAAAAAAGGAGAACAAACCATGCGCGTAAAAGGCGGACCAGCGACGCGGCAGCGCCGCAAAAAATGACTCGACCAGGCCGAAGGCACCTTCGGCACCCGGCACGCCTCGTACCGGGTCGCCAAGCAGACGGTGATCCAATCGGCAAAATACGCTTACCGCGACCGCAAAAACAAAAAGCGCGAGTTCCGCGCGCTTTGGATCGGCCGGCTCAACGCCGCGCTGCGCGAGATGGACGTCACCTATTCGGTCTTCATGAACCGGCTGCGGAAGGCGAACATCATCGTCAACCGCAAAATGCTGTCCGAGATGGCGATCCACCGCCCCGAAGAGTTCAAGCGTCTGGTCGACGACGTCATGAAGCGTTAGCGATGACGTGGGACCTGACGCCGCTCATCGAGATCCAAAGCAGGCTGGATTCGCAGATTTTCGCCCGCTTCGGGCTCAGTTACGCCAAAACCGCGGCGCGGCGCAGGTTCGCGCTCGTCGTCGAGTTGGCCGAGCTGGCGAACGAGCTGCGCTTTTTCAAGTTCTGGTCGCGCAAGCCCCCCGCGGCCGCGGCGGCGGTGCTGGACGAGTTCGCGGACGTCTTGCACTTCGCGCTGACTTTCGCCGTCCAATACGGCGCTCCGGGCGCGTACCGCGTGCCCGAAAAGGCCCCCTCGACGGGCGACGGGCGGCTTCTGATCGCCTTTTTCGCGCTGATCCGGCAGTCAGAAAAAATCGTCAGCCGACCGCCCGCCGTTTCGTGTCGGGTTTGGTCGGCCTGGCGCGCCGCCTGGGGTTCGACCGCGACCAGGTCGTTGGCGCCTACATGAAAAAAAACGCGGTCAACGTGTCGCGCAACCAGTCCGGCTACTAGTTCGCGCCCCGCGAACCCGCCTCCACCCATGGGATTCACTATGTTCGATCACGAAGCCTTAATCAACGCGCTCAAGGCGCAAATCCAGGCCGCCAGCGGCCCGCGCGCCCTGCACGAAATCAAAAACGTCTTCACCAAGGAGCGCGTCAAGCCGCTTTACGAGACGTTGGCGGGCCTGCCCGCGGACCAAAAGCCCGAGTTCGGCAGGAAGCTGAAGCTGCTGAAGGACGAAATCGACGCGCTGGTCGAAGGCGTCAAAAAGCAGATGGAAGACAAGTCCGACCAGGCCCTCGTGCCCAAATACGACCTGATGCTGCCGCCCAACAGCCTCTTCCCCGGGACCAACCACGTGCTGCAGAAGACGATCGACGACGTCATCGTTTTCTTCAAGCGGTTCAATTTCAAAATCGTCAACCACTGCGAGCTGACCACGACCGCGTATTGCTTCGACGTCCTGAACATCCCCCTCGACCACCCGGGGCGCCGGCCGCAGGACACGTTTTACGTGGACGACAAGCGGTTGCTGCGCACGCAGTGCACGGCATCGACGATCCAAGCGGCCGCGCAGCTGCACCAAAAGAACGACATCCGGGTCGTCAGCTTCGGCAACGTGTACCGCAACGACACCGACGACGCGACCCATTCGCACCAGTTCACCCAGATCGACTTCATCTGGATCCGGCCCGGGATCTCGCTGGCGAACCTGAAATGGTTCATGCAGCAGTTCGTCAACTTCGTTTTCGCGTCCAACGTCAAGATCCGCTTCCGCCTGTCGCACTTCCCGTTCACGGAGCCTTCCATCGAGGTCGACGTGCGCTGCTGGAACTGCCAAAACGGCTGCGCGGTGTGCAAGCAGACGCGCTGGGTGGAGATCATCGGCTCGGGGCTCTTGCACCCCGTCGTGCTCAAGTCGATCGGCATCGGCGCGGACCGCTCGGGGTTCGCCGCGGGCATCGGCGCGGAGCGGCTGGCGATGATCCACAACGAGATCAACGACATCCGCGAGTTCTACGAAAACGATTTCCGCTTCAACGAGCAGTTCAGGGACTAAACCATGCTTCTTTCCAAAAAGGTCATCAAAAGCTTCATCGAGGGCATCGAGTCCGTCAGCGACGCGGACATCGTCACGACGCTCAACGCCATCGGCGCGGAAGTCGAGAACGTCCACCGCTTCCCCCAGACCGACGATTACGTCATCATCGGGCAGATCACCGACGTCAAGCCCCACCCGTACGCGGAGAACCAAGCGATTTGCCGCGTGCGCGTGAGCGAGCAGCAGATCGCCGAAATCGTGTGCGGGGGCAAGAACGTCCTGAACAACCCCGCCGCCGTCGGCAAGTACGCCATCGTCGCGCTGACGGGAACCGAGCTGCCGAACGGGAAGGAAATCGCGTCCAAAAGCATCCACGGCGTGATTTCCAACGGGATGCTTTGCGGCTACGACGAGATCAACCCCAAGCAAAAGAAATTCATGAGCGAAAGCGACGCGGACACGGTCGTGTTGCTCAACCACGCCCGCCTGTTCGACAGGGGGATCGCCAAGTACCTGAGCACGGACGACGTCGTGTTCGACATCAGCGTGCCCACCAACCGGCCCGATTGGCAGGGCGCGCGGTTCATCTGCCGCGAGATCGCCGCGTCGCTAGGGCTCAAGTTCAAGGACCGGATGAAAAACTACGCGGTCAGGACGTCCAAGTTCAACCACCCGTTCAAGACGCTGAACTACGCGCCTTCGCTTTGCAACTACTACGACGTGATCCACCTGCGCAGCAAGCGGGTGGAGCAGTCCACGTGGGACCTGAAGGGCATCTTGATGAACCACCAGATCAAGCCGGCCAACGACTTGGTCGACAACTGCACGCTCATCTCGCTCCTGACGGGCAACCCGATCAACGTCTACGACGCGGGCAAGATCGACGACCACCTCGTCCTGAAGACCGCCAGCAGGAAGGAAACGCTCACCGCCGCGGACGGCAGGCGCTACGAAATCGAGCCGGGCGACCTCATCGTGTGCGACCGCTCCAAGACGGTCAGCCTGGCGGGCGTGGCGGTGTCCGCGGCCGCGATGGTCGACGAGAACACGACCGCGTACCTGATCGAAATCGCCAACTACAAGAAAAACCAGATGGCGGAGACCGTCGACCGCATCCCCCAGCCGCCGCTGGGCGCGAAGATGTTTTGCCGCCAGATCTCCATGTACGCGACGAAGCTGACGATCGACCACGTCTACAGGTATTTGCTCAAGCACAACCTGGCGCAGCAGATCTCCGAGCTGAACAGCAAGTGCCACGTCGACGAGTACTGCCGGAAGATCCCGATCAACTTCGACCAGGTCCGCGCGCTCATCGGCGCGGACAAAAAGGCGCTTTCGGACGCGAAGATCGAAAAGCAGCTGCGCGCCATCGGGTTCGGCCTGAACGGGTCGATGGTGCTTGTGCCCTCGTACCGCTCCGACATCTGGAACTGGCAGGACCTGGCCGAGGAGGTCGTCAAGATGGTCGACGTCAACGCCCTGCCCGAGCGGCCGATCGCGATCGACTACACGCAGGAGTTCGAGGCCAACGCGGACTACGAGATGGTCGCCAAGCTGTACCGCCGCCTGATCGCCTTGCAGATCTCCAACGTCAAGACGTACAACCTGACCACGCTCGAGGACGCGACGATGTTCGATTTCTTCAACCGCAAGACGCCCCTGCGCGTGCTGCGCCCGAACTCCGCGGGCCGCGAGTATTTCCGGATCAACGTCATCAGCAACCTGCTGAAGGTGCTGGACTACAACAAAAAGCGCAAAAACCGGCTGCGCCCGGTTTTCGAGCTGCAGAACATCCTCACCCAAACCGGGTCCGAGCACCATATCGGCATCGCGCTGCCGACGCGGCTGTTCGAGGACAACTGCGGCCAGGGCGGCGTGGAAAAAAACCTTCTGACCATGAAGGGGCTGAGCGACATCATCGTGGACAACTTCGGGTTCAGGTGCGCGTACGAGAAGATCGACGCGTCCGAATACCTCGTGGCCAGCGACTCGCTGCAATTGGTCGTCTACAACCAAATCATCGGCTACATCGGCCGGGTGCGCCCGTCGGTGCTGCGCGCCTACGACCTGAGCGATTTGCCCGTCTACGTCTTGGACATCAACCTGGAAAAGCTCATCACGTCGCTGAACCGGATCCCGCGCGACTACGAGCCTTACAGCCGGCTGCAGAACGTCGACCGCGACATCACGTTCACGCTGGGCGAGAACCAGTCGTTCGACGCGTTCGTGAAGGCGATCGCCAACGTGCCCGAGATCAGCCGGTGGGAACTCATCTCCGTGTACGAGAAGCAGCCCGAAGGGCCGACCGAGCCCCGGCACGAGGCCGTGCAGCTGTTCGAGACGCCGACGATCGACCTAAGCGACGCGGCCGCGCCCAAACCGCCGACCGCGCCCAAGCCGCCGGTGAGCTATTGCGTGCGCTATTACATCGAGCAAATCAAGACCACGCTGTCCGCGCACGAGATCAACGAGATCACGGACAGCCTGGTCGAGCAATGCGAGGCGTCGGGGATCGCCGTGCGCAAATAGCTTCTTATGCTATCAGGTCCGTGAAGCGGAAGTGCAGCTTCACGTACCGCGCCAACTCCTTTTTTCCTTTCGCCGCGGCGATCGCCTTGGCCAGCCCCAAAACCGCGGGGTCGGACGCGCCAAGGGGAATCCTGCGCCCCAGTTTTTTTTCCAAAAGCGCGATCGAGTCCAGCCACGCGTCGCGCGCGAGGATCGAAGCCGCCGCGACGCACGGGTATTTGCTCTCGGCCTTCGTGGCGAACACGTCCACGCGCGCGACCGAAGCGGGCGCGACCTTGCGCAGGTACGCGTCGTAGTTTTCCTTGGCCGCGAACTGGTCGACGATCACGACGCATCGGTCCGGGTCGACGCGGCTTTCGCGCATCAGGCGGGTTATCGTCTCGTTGTGCAGGCGCGCCTTGATCACGTGCGCGTTGCCGTATTCCGCGTACATCGCGTTGTATTCCTCGGGCGCCACGACGGTGACCGCCGCGGCGATCCCGAGTTCGCGCAGCCGCGCCGCCATCGCCCTGATCCTTGCGTCGGGCAGCAGTTTGGAGTCGGCCAGGCCGACGCC
>CAZPGT010000040.1:0-1953 GCA_964586345.1 uncultured Mycoplasmatales bacterium
TGTACCCGTTCGTGATGGGCGTGACCGGCGACGACCAGTGGATCGGCACGCTCATCATCCTCGCCGCGGGCGTCTCCAGCCTTTTCTCGTTCATCCTGTCGCCGATCTACCAGCAGGTGCTCAGCGTCGAGCGGAAGGGGTACCTGCTGCAGGTGTACGATTTGATCGGCAAGGTGTTCTTCAGCGCGCTGTTCGTCGCGATCGCGGTCGCGAACTTCTATCTGAAGTTCATCGCGTACGAGAAGTGGCTGCTGATTTTCTCCGCGTTCGCGGGCAACCTGGTCGGGTCGTTCAGCATTTTCATCGCCTACGCGCTTAGGAAGAAATACGTGCCGTGGTTCACGCCCAAGATGAGCCGGAAGGAAGTGGGCGACAAGGCGATCCGGCGCCAAATCATCGTGGACGCGATCATCTCGCAGTTCGTGACGAACACGTCGTTTTTGGTGTTCGGCATCTTCGGGAACCTGGCGACCCCCGCGATCGCCAACGCGCTGGCGGGCATCTACGCGAACTATTTCGTGGTCAAGTCGGCGATCGCTTCGGTGATCACGATCATCGCGGCCACGCCCGCGACGTCGTACGCGCGGCTGTTCCACACCGAGCCAAAGCCGTTCGTGAGGTTCGTTTACAAGACGTACGACTATTTCTGCTTCGTGCTCGCGACCGTGTCGTCGCTTTACGTCATGCTGTGCTCGCCGTATCTGACGTCGTTCATCGTCAACGTGCCAACCCCCGACGCGGCGGGCGCGCTGGCTGACTGGCCGACCCCCGACGAGCTGCTGAACAACTCGTTCAACCTGTGGATCGGCCTTTTGGTCAGCCTGAGCTGCTTCATCGATTTGGCGCGCAGCGCGTCCGAGAACACCAAAAGCATCACGGGCGAGTACAGATGGAAGCTGCGGTTCGCGGCGGTCGAGGCCGCGATCAACGTCGCCTTCACGGCCGCCAGCGTGCTGGTGGCGTATTATTTCCCGCGGCTGTTCAACGGTTTGGTGCTCATCGTCGGGCTTGTCCTGTCCAGCGTGCTGGCGATCGGCACGCGGTACGTGTGCGCCAAGGTGTCGGTGATCCGCTATTTTTACGCCGACCCGGCCGCGCGGAAGCGGGAGATCGTCAGGTTCGTTTCCGTGGAGGTGCTGTTCGTCCTCGCGCTGGGCCTGGCGTTCAGCGGGGTGACGTCGCTCATCTTCGCGAACAAGAAAATCGATTTGACGATCACCGACCCGCAAAGCATCCTCGCGCTGTTCTTGATTTTCCTTGCCAGCTCGGCGGTCGTTTCCGTCGTCGCGTCCGTCCTGGTGGCGCTCAACGCGCCGTTCCGCGCGGTCGCGTGGACGAAACTAAAAGAAATAATGCGCTTTTTAAAAGTAAAATTGACTAAAGCGCCCGAAAGGGCGGATTAACCCAACGTTTTGCTATTCGGCGAAAGGCGAGAATATGGCAGCTGACTGATCATGACTCAAAAACCGGCTCGTGTCCGCGAAAACCAAATCCAACAGCTTTTGGCTTCCCGCCCTGGGCCAGACCGCGATCGACATCGGCGAGCTGCTGAAGTGCGCGTCGAACATCTACGACCATTCGATCAACGGCATCATCAGCTTCATCAACACCAACGACGTCATCGAGATCGACCTGCGCCGCCTCAACGACATCCCCGAGGCCGAAAGCTTCCGGCGCTTCGGCACGAACGAGAACCTGTTCAAGATCTTCCAGGACGGGTTCATGCACCTGCACAAGCTCATCAAGAAGCAGATCCGCGAATACGGCGACAGCGGGCTTTTCGTCGGCTTGCCGCTCATCGAGGGCGTCAACGAGTTCGGCGACTACTACCGCGCGCCGCTGCTTTACGTCCAGGTCGAGCTCGAGCCCGTGTCCCGGTTCCAGAAAATCAACCTGAACATCAACCGGACCGAGTTCATCCTCAACCCCACGATCCTCGGCGTGGAGGTCACC
>CAZPGT010000040.1:1963-7231 GCA_964586345.1 uncultured Mycoplasmatales bacterium
GAACGGCTACGACCAAAGCGTGCTGGACATCCAAAAGGCGCTGGCGGTGTTCAAGGACCTGAACATCTTTTTCAAGATGCCGCTGACCAACGAGGTCATCCCGTTCCAAAAGAAGCTGCGCGCGGACTTCGGGGAAATCAACAAGAACACGACGTACAACGCGATCATCAACAACGTGCTGCTTGGCGTTTTCGACGTGAAGGGCGACAAGCTGTTCCAGGACTTCACGACGATCATGAGCAAGGACCCCAACGCGATCGACGCGGTGTTCGCGAACAAGCGCGACCTGCTTTTCGACCACCGGAAGTTCAACGACGAGTTCCGGGTCGGCGAGATCGCGCTCATCAGCAACATCGACATCTTCCAGCAGATCGCCATCAAGCACGCGCTCGCTGGCGACGTCGTGATCGAGGGCCCGCCGGGCACGGGCAAATCCGAGACGATCCTCAACATCTTGGCCAACATCGCGCTCAACGGCAAGACCGCGCTCTTCGTCAGCGAGAAGTCCACGGCGATGGACGTCGTGTACAACCGCCTGGGCAGGCTCCGGCACGTCGCGCTGTACGTCCCCAACCTCGTCGAGGACAAAAAGCGGTTTTACCAGCAGTTCGTGGACTACGAGAACTATTTCGAGAAGGAATACAAGCCCGAGCTGCTCGATTTCCCGCGCACCCGCTTCGACGCGGGGATGATCGACTCGGGCTTCGCGAAGGCGAACCGCATCTGGGACATTTACGGCATGAGAATCAGCTCGGGCAAGAACGAGTACGCGCTGTTCGACATGCTGCTGAACTTCCACGTGCACGACGTCAAAAACATCCAGATCGCCGACCCGTCCGAGTTCGACGCGTGGATCCAGAAGTATTCGGATTACCAATGGATCGTCCGCCACAACGAGTATTTGGGCCTGGAGGAGGAGGTGCTGCGCAAATGGCGGCTGGACGACTTCGTCCGCCTGGCGGACGTCTACGCGTCGCTGCCCGCGGACAGGCGCGACCGGACGATGGAATACGTCGTCCACCAGTTCCTGAAGCAAAAGACGATCGAGGCGCCGAAGGTCGTCAACCCGTTCTTCAAGCCCAAGAAGAACGAGCGGGAAACCTACGCCGCGCTGAAGGCGTGCGTTAAGCGCTACCTGGGGCTGAAAGAGTACGCGTCCAAGTCCAAGGCCGCGATCATCCAGTGGGTGATCGCCAACAACGTCGCGCGCGAAAGCGCCAAGTACTTCTATTCGTGGTACATGCAGACCCAAAGCGCCAACCACCTGAAGGACCTTTTGTTCTGCCAGACCGACGTGGACCGGTACACGGCCAGATTCGACCAGGAGACGCAAAACTTCATCAGGGGATGCAAGGCCGAGCTGCACGCGCTCATCGTCAGGAAGTTCTACGAAATCTACCAGACCGACAAGACCGGGCTGCTGGAAATCTGCCGCCACGGCCGGATCGCGCAGTCCGCGCTGAAGGACATCACGTGGTGGTTTGGCATGTACGCCAGCAGCCTGAAGCGGCTGTACCCGATCCACATCATGTCGTTCGAGACCGCTTCCGTGCTTTTGGAGAACCAAAAGAACCTGTACGACTACGTCGTGATCGACGAGGCGAGCCAGGTGTTCTTGGAACGCGCCCTGCCCGCGCTTTACAGGGCGGGCAAATACATCGTGGCCGGGGACACGAAGCAGCTGCGCCCGTCCAGCTTCTTCCAGGCCCGCGCCAACTACGACGACGACTCGTTCGAGGAACTGGACAGCGAAAGCATCATCGAGACGAACGAGGCGGTCAACGCGGTCAGCCTGATCCACTTCCTCAAGGAGCGCGCGCGGATCAGCACGATGCTCAAATACCACTACCGCTCCGACTTCAGCAGCCTCATCGCGTTCACCAACAGCCACATCTACGGCAACGAGCTGATTTTCATGGACCGGGCGATCAAGCCCGGGCAGACGTTCGTCGTCCACCAGGTCGCCAACGGCAAGTGGGCCGCGAACCGCAACGTCGAGGAAGCCGCCCAGTTGGTGCGCCGCGTCCAGGAAATCAGCCGCACGCCCGACTACCAGAAGACCTTGGGGATCATCACGTTCAACAAAACCCAGGCCGAGCTCATCGAGACGATGCTGGACAAGCTCAACGACCCGCTCGTCAACGAATGGCGCGAGCGCTGCAACGAGGACGACGAGTACATCGGGCTTTTCGTCAAGAACGTCGAGAACGTCCAAGGCGACGAGCGCGACATCGTTTTGTTCTCCCTGGGTTACGACAAGACCGTCAGCAACTACGGGCCGATCAGCAAGGCCGAGGGCGAAAACCGGCTGAACGTCGCGATCACCCGCGCGAAGAGCCGGATCGAGCTGTTCAAGACCAATTACGCGAGCGAATACAACGGATGGTCGAGCAAAATCCCCGGGACCCGGCTTTTGGTCGAGTACCTGGACTATTGCGAGAAGCAGCACCTGATCGGCGACGAGACGGCCAACTCCACGAACGTGGTCACCGCGTCGCTGCAGCATCTGGACCAGGTCGAGGACAACGCCAACAAGGAGTTCGTCGTCCGCTCGATAAGCAAATACCTGCGCCAGGTGTTCGGCAAGTATTTCGAGATCAACCAGAACGTGGTGGAAGGGCAGTACCTGTTCGATTTCGTGTTCTACCGCGACTCGGTTCCCGTCCTGGCGATCGACGTGGACATCCCCCGGTTCAGGTCGGTCAGCCACTTCTACGAGGCGTTCGTGTACAAAAACATCTTCATGCACAAGCGGGGCTGGAACCACTTCCGGATCTGGACGTCGGAGTGGATCATCTCCATGAAAAACGTCTTGGTCGCCCTGCAGCAAAGGCTGTCCGCGGTCTGCCGGCCCGGCAAATAATGAAAGTATACGCGTTTTGGTACGGGGATCCAGGGCGCAAGGCCCAGTTGGAGCGGAAGTTCGCGGAGCTGAACGGGATCGTCGGCCCGCGCCACGAGTTCGTTTTGGGCCCCACGGACGCGCTGCACGCGGCGCTGACGCGCGAATTCGAGTATTACGCGGCCAGCTGCGCGGCGAAAAAATACTCGTACATGACCGACGTGTACCGCTTCTGGAAGCTCGCGAGCAACCCGGGCGTGTACGTGGACGCGCTGATCGGCGTCAACAAGGCGAAGATCGCCGCGTTACTGGACGGCCTGGAGGCGAGGCGGAAGTCGTTCGTGCTCAAGGAGGACAAATACTACGCGCATTCGTGCCTTTTTTACGTCGCGGGCGCGGCCGCGCAGAGAGTTTGCGCGCTGACCGCGGCGCGGTACGCGAAATACAAGCGCGTGCGCGACGTGGACCTTTACGAGGCAAGCCCCCTGCAATTCACCCATTCGCTGAGGGAGCTTGGCCTGTTCGCGATCGGCTACGAGTTCGCGCAGAACGACACGTTCGACTTCCTGCCCCTGACGTTCATCGACAAAACCGACCCCGAGAACGTTTTCTGGTATTCGTTCGAGGCCAGCTGGAAGAAAAACAACAAGAACAACGAAAAAAAGTGGGAAAGGGCGTTCGCGAACTATTACCGGCGTAAACACAAGTCCCCCCTGGTCGGCCTTTACGGCGCGCTGTACTGGAAAGCGCCCGCGCTTCTGCGGGTCGCGCTGTTTTTCTACGGCAAAAAGGCCTACATGCGCTACAGGTCGCTGACGCGCCCGGGGTAGTTTTCGCGCCCTTCGGGAATTCGTTGCGCGTTTTTTGGTTTTGTTGACTATAATACCCTTAAAATGTTGTTTGGCTGTCATCGTATTTTTTAGAAATCTTATTCAAATCCGAGGGGAATGGTTTGCATGGCAAATTATTGCGGAAGCAAGTTGAATATGTCACTTAAAAAATCGAAGAAGCGATGGGCGAGGGTGGCCGGGCTGTCCGGCCTGGCGGCGGCCGCGACCGCGATCGGGTCGGTCGCCGCGGCGTGCGGGGGCGTCCAGTTCAAGTCCACGGTCCAGGTCGTGGTGGGCGACTACGGGTCCGTGATGGCCGACCAGTCGTTCAGCGAATCCGCGTACAACGGGCTGAAGCGGTTCTACGAGGCCAACGGCGTCACCGGGGTGCCCGCGGCCAGCGACCCGACGGTGGTCGAGAACAACGGCATCTGGAAAGCCCCGACCAACCAAACCGACGACGGCCGCGTCAGGGCTTACGAGAACGTGAAGAACGACGGCAGCAAGATCATCATCGCCACGGGTTTCAGCCAAGGCACCGCGCTACAGAGAATCACGAATGAATCCGCGTATCCGAACGAGCACAGCTCGCTGAAGGAAACCGGGTTCATTTTCGTTGACGGCACGATGACCGCTACGGGCGGGTCCAACCCGACCAACGTGTCCACGATCTCGTACCGGTCCGACGACGGATCGTTTCTGGCGGGCGTGGCGACCGCGGTGTACCTGAACGAGAACTGGGAGTCGTTCTACACGGCAAAGCCAGAGACGATCGGCGCCAGCGGCTACGTGGGCTTGCCCCAGCCGACGACGGTGTCCTATTTGAACGGTTTCCGGCTTGGGCTGATGTACTGGAACAAAATCTGCTCCTTGATCGAGCTTGGCGACGGAAGCGCGGGCATCCCGATCAAATGGATTTCGCCGACGACAAGCTACACGATCGAAGCGTTCACGTCCGGTTCGTTCCAACCCAACGAGCAAGGCGCGATTTCGATAACGAACGAATTGATCAAGAACGGCGCGAAGGCGATCCTGCCGATCGCCGGGCCGCAGACGGCGCTTTCGGTGAACATCGCCGCCGCGCACACGGAAAACGTGGCGGTGCTTGGCGTCGACACGCCGCAGGAGGATTTGGCCAGCCTGCAGAAAGCGGCCCCAAAGCCGACCGCGGCCGTGCCAAGCGTCATCCCGTTCAGCACGCTCAAAAACATCACGCACTCCGTTTACGGCGTGCTCGAGTCGATCAAATCGGGCAACAACCTGGGCGGCGCGGGCCAGGGAATCGGCTATTCGGGGTTCGGGTACAACAACGTGGCGGACCTGACCAACGACGGCGTCGGCATCTCGGACGCGGGGCTGAAATACTTGATCGACCCGCTGTTCTTCGCCGCCCAAACCCCGGATTCGTCGTCGCAGGGGACGGAATCCGAAACGACAACCCCGGTTTCCCCGACCAGCGTGCAAAAGGATTCAAAGACGTACCAGCAATACGACGTTTCCAAACTATTGACCGGCGCGACGTCAAACGGCGGAAACACGGCAACCGCAAGCAACCGCTATAAATTGTCCAACCTGAAGCGCGCTTCGGCGACCGCG
>CAZPGT010000041.1:0-7190 GCA_964586345.1 uncultured Mycoplasmatales bacterium
GGCCGACCACGCACGAGATCGTCGTGACCCACCAATAGACCCGGAACGTCGGCCCGGTCAAACCGAAAGTCACCACGAACAGGTTCGTGATCAAATTGTGCGGATCGTATTTCTGGGGCGTCTTGTCGAACGCGGGGGTCGCCGCGCTCATCTGCGGCACGGTCGCCTTGAAAGTGGGGATCGCGTAAAGCAGGATTACCGCCGCGATCGTGGCCGCCGCCGCCAAGACGCCCCAGACCGCTCCCGCCCACGTCTTGTTGGGGCTGATCGAGGGGATCAGTTGCGACTTGCCGAACCGCTTGCCGATGAAATACGAGTAAGCGTCCGTCAGGCTGGCGATCGCGCCGATCAGAAGCAACGTCGTCCAGCCGCGCACGATCAGCATGTAGGCCGCGCCGACCATGGCGAAAACGACGATCGAGTGCATGTACAGCAAGGTCCACGCGTGCTTTTTGTCCATCAGCCCGAACCGGCCCAAAAGCGCCAAATCGACGATCACGGACGCGACGAACGCGCAGATCGAGCTGACGATGAGCCCGAACAGCGCGAACGACTGCCCGTCGAAGATGGCGTTGGACCCGAACATGAAGCTGACGTTCATGTCGTTGCCCACGTCCAGCAACAGCTCGGCCTTGCTCGAATCCCAGTAACTGTTGTAGAAATAAAGCGGGACCAGATACATCAGGTTGATGAAATAATAGCTTAGCTCGAAAGTCGCCAGCAAGGCCAGGAACGTCGCCTTTTTCCCCGAGAAAATCAAGCCGTTGATTTCGCGGCAGAAAAAATACCCGACCAGCGCGATGGCCGATATGGTCACCATCGACATCGCGAAACGGATCGACGCGTGCGCGTACGTGTCCTTGAACACCAAAGCGGTGATCGTGAAACGCTCCGCGTTCTCGTGCTCGATCGCCTGGGGGTCGCCCAGGGTCGGCGACCACGGCGACCATGAGTTGAAGCTGTCGCCCAGCGCGGCGAACGTCAACAGGACGGTCAGGAAGATCAGCAGGTAGCCCGCGATGAGCATCCGGGATTGGGGACGCCGCTTTTTGGCCCGCATCGCCTACACTCCCCCGAAGCGGCGTTCCCGGCGCGCGAAAATCCCGACGCACTCAAGCAGCGCGGGGACGTCGAACTCGGGCCAGTGCCGCTTGCAGAAAACGATTTCCGCATAACTGATTTGCCACAGCATGAAATTGCTGATCCGCTCCTCGCCCCCGGTGCGGATCAAAAGGTCCACGTCGCCGAGCCCTTGGGTCATCAGGCTGTCGTCGAACTGCTTTTCGGTGATCGGGTGCTTTTGGCCGCGCAGCGCGTTGGCCGCGCTCACGATGTCCGCCCGGCCGCTGTAGTTCATGAACAGGTTGACGGCCGTACCCGAATTTCCTTCGGTCTTTTGCTGGGCGGCCTTCAGCGACGCGGCCGCGTCGCGCGGGATCGCCTCGCGCTCGAAGCCGATCCACCTGAAGGCCACGTCGTTTTCCATGAACCAGTCGACCGCTTTCTTGGTCAAAAAGCGCTTGACCAACCCCCAGATGTAGGACACCTCCGCCGCGGGGCGCTTCCAATTGTCCGCGCCGAAGGCGAAAAACGACATCGCCCCGATTTTCTTGGCGACGCCGAATTCGATGATCTCGCGCAGCCGCCGCGCGCCGTGGTAGTGTCCGAAGATCCGCTTCTTGCCTTGCGCCTTCGCCCACCGGCCGTTGCCGTCCATGATGAACGCGATGTGGTTGGGAAATGGGCCGTTGACCATCATTAAAGCGTCGTCAGCTCTTTTTCTTTGGCCTGCAGGATGGTTTCGAGCTCGCCGTTGAACTTCTTCGTCCACTTGTCGACTTCGCTTTCCAGGTAGCGCTCGAAATCCTCGTCCTCGTGTTTGTTTTGCTTGATTTTCTGCAGCACGTCGCGCCGCACGATGCGGATCTCCTGCTTGCATTTCTCGCCGATCTGCTTGGCTTGCTTGACGTATTCCTTGCGGTTCTCCTCGGTCGGTTGGGGCAGCTTGATCCTTATCTTGTCCCCGTCTACCTGCGGGTTGAAGCGCAAATCGGGTTGGTTCAGCGCCGTCTGGATCGCGTTCAGGCTGGATCGGTCGTAAGGTTTGATCAGCAGCTCGCGGGGTTCGGGAACCTGGATTTGGGCGATCTGGTTGATCGGCATTTGCTCGCCGTAATACTCGGCCTTGATGCCGTCGAGCATGTTTGGCATCGCGCGGCCCGAACGGATTTTGTGCAACTCGTTTTTGAGCCACTCGATCTTTTTGGCCGCTAGGCCGCTGAACATTGTTTCGTAGTCTTTCAATTCCATGTCGCAAAATTCCTTATTTCGCCGAAACCACGGTCCGCTTGATTTTGCCGCTGATCGCGTTGATCACGGCGTTTGGCTTCTCGATGTTGAAAATGATCAGTTCGATGTTGTTTTCCTGGCACATCGTGAACGAGGTCAGATCCATGATCGACAGTTTCTTGTCCAATGCCTCCGCGAACGTCAGCTTCGGGTAAAACCTCGCGTTTTTGTCTTTCTTCGGGTCGGTGCTGTAAACCCCGTCCACGCCGTCCTTGCCCACCAAAATCAGTTTCGCCTTGATTTCGATGGCGCGCAGCGCCGCGCCCGTGTCCGTGGTGAAGTACGGCGCGCCGATGCCGCCCGCGAAGATCACGACCTTGTCGTGGACGAACGCGTCGTCGATGTTCTCGGGCGTGATCAAGTCGGTCAGGTGGGGGCACGGGATCGCGGACAGCACGCAGCTTTTGACGCCGAACGCGTTGAGCTGCGTGTTGATGAGCGACGCGTTGATGATCGTCGCGACCATCCCGACGTAGTCCGCGCGGCGTTGGTCCATGCTCAGCGCGCGCGCCAGCTTGCCGCGCCAGATGTTGCCCCCGCCGACCACGATGCCGATCTGGTGGTTTTTTTGCAGCGTGGCGATTTGCTTGCACAGATTGTTGAGGCGGTTAAGGTCGAAGGCGTCGGGCGTCTTGGGGTTTTGCAGCGAGCTGCCGCTTATCTTGATCAAAATGCGTTGCTTGGTTTTTTTTGCCATACGGGAGCGTTACTTTTTCATCTGGGCCTTGACTTCGTCCGCGAAGTTGTCCGCTTTCTTCTCGATTCCCTCGCCCACCTCGAAGCGCACGAAGCGTTTCACGGCAGCGCCTTTTTCTTTCAGGACGTCGCCGACCTTCTTGCTTCCGTCGATGAGGTATTGCTGCGATTCCAGGCACGATTCGGTCAATAGTTTGTTGACGCGGCCATCGATGATGGTGCTCAGCAGGTTCGCTTGGCTCGACTCGGGGACCTTCTGCAGCTTTTGCTGCACGGCCTCGTCCAGCTTGACCTGCGAGGCGATCAGTTGCCTTTCGCTTTCCAGCCACGCTTGGTCGACTTCCTGCTTGCTGACGAACTTGGGGTTGTTCGCGGCGATGTGCATGGCGATGTGCTTCAGAAACTCCTCCGGGCAGTCCCCCGCCGTCGCGGCGATCACCCCGATGCGTTTGTTGGCGTGCAGGTAGACGCTTAGCGTCTCGCCCGGCTGCGCCGAAACGCTCGCGGCGCGGCGCACCGAGATTTTCTCGCCGATCGTCGCGGTCAGCTCGACCTCGGTCTCGGCGACGGTCTTGCCCGTTTTCAGCTTCAGCTACCTGATCGCGTCTGCGTCGGTCGCGCTGGACGCGAACGCCGCCTCGGCCAAATCGGACGCGAACGATTGGAACAGTTCGTTTTTGGAAACGAAATCCGTCTGCGAATTGATTTCGAGCATGACGGCCTTCGCGTCGCCGCGCTTCAGCGCGACGACGCCCTCGGACGCGACGCTGTCGATTTTCTTGGCGGCTTTGGCGATCCCGTTCTCGCGCAGCCACTTGACCGCCGCGTCCAGGTCGTTTCCGGATTGGTCCAACGCCTTCTTGCAATCCATGAACCCGGCCTGCGTCATCGCCCGCAGCTGTTTTATTAAATCGCTTTGGTTTGCCATTTCTGTACCTGAATTAGCTAAACGTGAAATTACGGTTTTGCAAACGTAATCCATGTAATTATAACACGTGACGCCGCTCAGACAAAAAATATGAAGCACGCGCAAAGCGCGTGCTTCATACCCGTTTCTAATTAACCGTTTTAGCGGCTAAAATTTGCTTGAAAAATCGTCGTCCAGCAACAGGCTGTCCAGATCCGAAGTGCGGTCCGGCTTTAGCGATTCGAAGCGGTCCGAGAACAGTTCGGAGGTGCGTGATCCGCCGAAGTCGTCGTAAGAGTCGAAGTCGGTTCCGAAGTCGGACGTGTCGAACATGTTGCGGCGGCGGCCGTAACGGCCGAACGAACTAGGGATCAAGTCTTTGCCCGAAGAGCTTAGGGAGTCGAATCCGACCAAGTCGTAGTTGTTTAGCATGTTTTGGTAATGGTCTTGGGCGCGGCGCAGCGAGTTGAAGCTGGATTCCAGCAGGTTCATGCTGCGGTGGGACGGGCTGAGGTTCGCGACCAGGCGTTGGATTTTCAAAAAGTCGTTTTGGATGCGGAACATGCGCTTTTCGTAGCAGTTTTGGACGTTGCTCAGGTTCGTTTGCAACACGCGGAGCCGTTGGTCGTTTTCCTTGATCGTGTACACCAGATGGTTGTTGTAGTCCTGCAAGTGCTGCAGGTTGTCAAGGTCTTTGCCGTTGGCGATGCGGCTGCCGTCGGCCAGCGCCCGCATCAATTCGTTTTTCTTGCGCGCGATTTGCTGCTCGTTTTCCTTGAATTCCAGGCGCAGTTTTTCGGAATTGCGGAGCAACGAGTTGATTTCGTACTTCAAGTCCTGGGAAATGCGCTTGTAGGTGCTCGCGGACTTCTGGCGCGACTTGCCAAGGAAGTCGTACATCTTGGAAATGGACAGTTTGATCGTCTCGTCGTAGTTCTCGGAATCGAACAGGTCGTTTTCGGTGAAGTCGACCGGGTTTTGCCCCGCGAGCAACTCGCTGGTCAGGTCGTATCCCTTGCTGGCCGTTTCGTATTCGTCGTCGAATGACAGTGATTGCTTCGGAACCTCTCGGCTTTGCGGGTAGCTTGGTTCTTCCTGGCTGACTGGCAAGTCGATGTTCATGTTGTTCGTCATAATTGAGTCGTCCTTAATGTTTTGCGTGTTGTAAACGAATGTTTTCTCAAGTAATGGTTCGCTGGTTAATTGAGGCGGGTATGCGTCGTACGCGTCAGGCTGGCGCGGCGTCTTGAATGTTTCTGTGTCGCCAAGAATTTCGTCGGTCGGGATGTCTTCCATGACCGGTTCGTAACTTTTGATTTCTTCAACCTGCAACTGTTCTTCTTGCTTCGGAACGGACAACAACACTTCGGTCGTGTACTGAACGCCAACTTCGAGCTCGCGCTCCTTGACGGTGACCGGCCGTTCGGGAGCCGGTTTGGCCGCCACGTGGTAGTTCAGAGCCGAGCTGCGGTCGACGCTGATTTCTGGCTGTTTCGCCGCCGGCTCTGGGGCCGGGGCTGGTGGGGCGATGACCACAGGTTCGATCACGATCGGCTTTGCCGGAACGATCGGCACGATCGGGGTGATCGTGACCGGAGCCGGGGCCGGGGCGGGCGGAGGAGGCGTTTGCGCCGGCGCGGGAGCCGGGGCTGGCGCGGCGATCGGAATCGAAATGAGTTCTTCTTTGGCCGGCGCTTGCACAGGTACGTTCAAGACCTGTTCGACCGTGATCGGCAAGAACGCGACGGACGGTTCGGAAGCCGGCACGGGTTCGCTGACGGACGTCGCGTCCGCGAAAGCGACGTTTTCTGGGAATTCCTCGATTGCCGAAGCGTCAGTGAACGCGATTTGGTCGATCGGCTGCTCGAACGAGGCGGCCGCGCCTGGCGCATCCTGCTGCCGCACAGCGGGAACCTGTTGCTCTGGCGTCACGTCGTATGAGCCCATCGGCATTTCGCCTTCGTCCGCCATCGGCACGTCGGTGGCCGCGATCAATTCCGCCGTCGGGATCGGTTCTGCTTCCTGTGTCGGCAGAACCGGTTCCATTTCAAGCGGTTGTTCTGGCTCTTCGAAACCGATTGGTTCGAATTCGCCATCGATCGTAGGTTCTTCGCTGGCGATCGGTTGCAACTCAGAGACTTCCTCGTAAGGGATTTCTTCCTCGGCCTGAATCACGGGCTCTTCTTCTGGTTGTTCGGCCATCGGTTCTTCGAAGGAAATCGGTTCAGGTTGCGGTTCCGCAACGGGTTCGGCTTCGTCGAACGTCGGTTGCCCTTCCTCGTAAGATTCGAATTCCGGCTCAACCGCTAGTTCGGGCTCGGAAACGGCCTCTTGTTCCTCATAAGCGATCGGCTCTTCCGCAGGCGCTTCGTCGAACGAAATTTCCTCTTCTGGCTCTATAGCCTGCTCTGGCGCTTGTTCTTCGGCCGCGTCGTAGCTAGGTTCGTCTTCAACAACAGCCTGTTCGGCTTCTTCGTTCGGATGCCAGTTGTTTTCGTCGTCGAAGTATCCCGACCACTGTCAGTTGTTGTCTTCGTCGTAGTAACCGTATCCGTCCACGCCCACAAATTGTTCCCAGTAATCTCCGGAAGATTCGGACGATGCTTCTTGCGGGAAGAACGAAAACGGATTGCCTTCCGCATCGTACATTTCGGAAATGTCTATCGCTTCGCCGCTGTAAGGATCGAAATAAGAGTCCTCTGCTTCGTTGTACGACACGTAATATCCGTTGCCATCCGCGTCATACGCAACCTTCACAGAACCGTCGTCAGGCAATTCCCCGCTACCAGAATTGCTTGGATCCAAATTAAGATCGCCAAATACCGCTTCCGGATTTTGCTCGGCAATTTCCTGCGAATCAGCTTTCTTTTTCTTCTTTTTGAACACTTTGCGAATCCATTCTAATATCTTTTTGAACACATCGAAAATCCAAGGTAGATATAGGTTTAAAACGTCATAATTTAAATTTTCTAAATTATTATATAATAATTTTTCATTTTTGTAGTAACGTGCTATCTTTTTTAAAACGGGTGCGAAAAAATTGAAAAACCAAACGTTTTTCGATCGGTTTTTGCTAGGTTTATCCGACGCTTTTTACGCGATCAAAACAAAGCGAAATTTAATTGTTTTTTTTACAAAAAAACGTCGCCGAGAAAACACTGGTTTTTGCGGTTTCCTTTTCGTTTTCTCGAAATGAAATTAGCTAATGGCCTTTGGTTGCTTGAAGCTGTTTTCAGCC
>CAZPGT010000042.1:0-2604 GCA_964586345.1 uncultured Mycoplasmatales bacterium
ACGTGTACAAAAAACTGTCGGATCCCAACGAACAAAGCAAATACGGCATCTTCAACGTAATCAAGCCCGCCGCCAGCCAACAAGCGAACGGCACGGACGTGAGCAAATACTTCATTTTGATCCGCGGCGCGAAGGGCGTGGAAATCATGGGCATCGACGGCGGGGCGTATTACCTGGAACCGCTCAGCCAGCCCCAATCCAAGCCGAACACCCGCGACAAGGTGAGGCAAAGCGACTTCCTGAAGTTCCGCGCCCTTCGCCTGGATGAAGTCGGCGATCATCTGACCCTGAAGTTCCGCGCCCTGCTGGCGCAAAACCAGCCGACCAGCGCGGCGACCGCGTACACTTTCGATTTGAAGACCACGCTGTCGGGTTGGTTCAACAAAAACAAGGAACTGATCCTGTTCGACGTCTTGGACAACATCATGAACGGCGCGTGGACCCTGAGTTCGTCCACGCAGCACCGCCAAACGTTCTTCGACCTCCCAAGCAACGCGCAATTCAAAACCGCGTTCTCGGACCTGGCGGCAAAAGTCAAGAACTACGTTTCCGCGTATAGGGACTACCAAAGCGCGCTGGCGCTGCAAACCAACATCAACAGCCAAAACGAGAAGGTAGGCGGCTGGGGGCAAACGTATTCGGCCAACGAGGCCGGCTTCACGCCAGAGAAGAACGGGATCGCGGCGCGGTTGCCGTACGTGCGCGCGGCGGACGGGAACTACTACGGACTGAGCAGGTACTTCCTGAACGAGGCGAACGTGGCGATCCACGCCACCAAGGACGCCACGATGGCGTACGTGCGCCAGAACGCCCAAACGAAGCTGAGCGAGCTGCGGGCGCAGACCGACGCGCTGGTGGCCGCGATGCAGGTCGGGCTGCAGGACAAGAGCCAAACCCAGTACGCGCAGGTGCTTTTCGTCAAGTCCAACGACGAGACCTACGATTTGGCGTTCAACCAGTCGCTGCAGGCGAACGTGGCGACCTCCGCGGTCGGCAACGCCGTGAAGGACAAATACTTCCAAAACAACACGGACTTCAAAAACATCTACAACGCGATCGAGCTTGGCACCGCGCAGTCCGCGCGCGGGATCGACGCGTCGCTGCTGAAATCGCTGGTCGAACGGTTCTATTGGACGAACCAATGGTACAACGCCTCCAACCGCGGCACGTTCGGCAACTTCGCCGACCCGACCCAGCTGCAGGCGGTTGTCGCGGCGTACAAGTCCAGCGTTTTCTCCCAATCCAACCTGAACGACAGCTCGATCGGCTACTTCACCTACCTGTACACGCTGGATTGGCTGCTGCGCGACGACTTGGCGAACTTCAGGTCGGTGCTCTCCAAATCGATCATGGAGGGCACCAACGCACTGGTCGCGTGGTCGGTGAACGCCAACCCGAACAGCTTCGGCACCGCCGGGGGCACGCAAAACGACCCGATAACCCAATTCAGCCCGAACCCGAACTTCCTGCAGGGCAGCGACGAGAACTGGGTCAACGCCACGCTGCCTGGTTCCTCGGCGTTCCCCGCCACCGACCCGTTCAACGACACCTCCAACCCTTACAGCCACACGAACACGGAGATCCCGTCGACCGGAAGCGGATCCGTGTCCACTTCGCTGTACGGGTTCAAGGGATTGGTCACCGACGCGAATTCGGATTTGGACGCCAACCTGAACGCGCAGCTGTTCACGGATTACGGCAGCTCGGGCACGGAAGGATCGCTCAGCGCCTACGGCACGCAGCAAAACCTTTTGGATTACATAAACCGAATCACGACGCTAAGCCAGCTGGACGAGGTCGCCTCGGTGCTGGAAAACCGCGCGCGGGTGGAACTGTCAAGCTACCACCAAACCGACCTGTCGGGCAACCCGACGCTGTCGTTCGCGCAAAAGAAGCAGTTGCTGGTCTCCAAGACCCAAAGTCTCACGACCGGATACTTCGATAAATTCGAGGGGTTCGTGGGCAACAAGAAGGTGGCCGCGACGCTGAACGCGACTTCCGCGTCCGAGCGCGCGACGAAAGTGAGCGAGTCAGACCCCGTGTTCGTGAGCGGGGACAAGCGGCTGACGCAGATCGCCACTTACGCCAAGCAGATCAACTTCATGGACGTCAGCGGCATCGGCGGCGCGAACTGGGCGGGCGCGAACGCGGCGTCCGCCCAACGCCTGGGCCTGGACCTGGACACGTTCCTTTCGATCGTCGCGATGCAAGCGACCAACACGGCCACCCAGGGCTTGGCGACCAACAACCTCATCAACGAGAACCTGGTCGGCGGCGCGAAGGCCAAGTTCACGGTCGGCGACAACCGCCTGTTCGGGCTGCTTGGCGTCACGTGGGTTTACCGGCCCGAACGCAAGTAGGGTTCGCCAACAAAAAACGGAACGGACGCGGCGCGCGTCCGTTTTTTATTAGCGTTCGCGAAGCACATAACCCCCGCTCCGGGATTGATTTGCTACAATCAACGCCATCGAGGCCAATTCCGTGAACAACGCGCGCAAACCAAACCAAAACAAGCCGTCCGAGCCGCTTCCGAAGCGCGAGGGCAAGTTTTCGCTCGTCCGCGTCGACGAAGAGACGCTGCGCGCCGCAAAGGAAGACGACATC
>CAZPGT010000042.1:2614-6958 GCA_964586345.1 uncultured Mycoplasmatales bacterium
CGACATCATCAACCCGCCCCTACCCGACGCCGGGGCGGCGCCCGCCTCCGCGAAAGGCGGCGGCGTCTTGCAGGCGAAGCCGTTGGCGCGCCACGGCGGGCTGACCGAGCGCGAGGCCGCCGCCGCGCTGGAAAAACACGGGCCCAACCGGTTGCCCGAAAAGAAGAAGGCGAGCGTTTTCGTCGTCTTCGCGCGGCAACTCAAGGACGTCATGATCCTTTTGCTAGGGATCTCGGCGCTGGCCTCGTTCGCGGTGTTTTTCGTGCAGGGCGCGCAGACGGGATGGGATTTCTCCAGCGGCGCGCTGACCGCGACGCTGATCGAGCCGTTCATCATCCTGGCGGTCATCGCCATGTACGTGCTTTTGGGCGGGATCCAGGAGCTGCAGTCGCTGAAGGCCGTCAGCGGCCTGAAGGCGCTTTCGGTGGCGAACGCGACCGTGGTCCGCGGCGGGAAGACCGTCAGGATCGACGCCGAGTCGCTCGTGCCCGGCGACCTGATGCTGCTTGAGGCCGGGGACCGGATCAACGCGGACGCGGTCTTGCTCGAGGCGTTCAACCTGGCGTGCGTGGAGGCGGTTTTGACCGGCGAGTCCGCCAGCGTCGCCAAAAGCGCCAACGCGCAGTCAGCCCCGGGCGCGGGTTTGGCCGAGCAGGCCAACAAGGTGTTCTCGGGATGCACGGTGACAAGCGGCAGCGCGCAGTGCCGCGTGGTCGCCACGGGCGGCGCGACCCAGCTTGGCGCGATCGCGGGGCTGATCGCCGCGCAAAAGGCGTTCATGACCCCGCTGCAGCTGAAACTCAACCGGTTGGGGCGGATCTTCGGCTATTGCGGCCTGGCGCTGTTCGCGATCGTCTTTCTGATCCAGATCCTCATCTTGGGGATCAACAACGTCGCGAGCACGTGGAACGTGGCGCTGGCGACGTCGATCTCGTTGGCGGTCGCCGCGATCCCCGAGGGGCTTGGCGCGTTCACGACGATCATCCTGTCGCTTGGCATCAAGCGGATGGCCAAGCAAAACGCCCTGATTAAGAAAGTGGCGTCGGTGGAGACGCTTGGCAGCACGTCGGTGATCTGCACGGACAAGACGGGCACGCTGACGCTCAACCAGATGACGCTGACGGGCGTTTGGGATTACGGCAAAGGCGGCGAATTCGACCTGAGCCTGCCCGACGGGCGGCTCGACGCGATGCTCACCCAGTTCATTCTCTGCTCGGACAGCCAGGCGAAAAACGACGCCGAGCAGGCCGCCGCGATCGGGGATCCGACCGAGTTGGCGATCGCCAATTACGCGCAATCGATCGGCATGAGCGGCAAAAAAATCGCCGCCGCGCACCCGCGCGTGTTCGCGGTCCCGTTCGATTCCGAACGCAAACTGATGACGTCCGTGAACGCGTTCGGGGGCGAGACGATCGCCATCGTCAAGGGCGCGCCCGACGTCTTGGTGCGCAGGTGCGGCAACGTCGACGCGGCCGCGGTGACCTCCAAAATCGACGCGTGGGCGGCAAAGTCCTACCGCGTCCTGGGGCTGGCGGTCAAAAAGCTGGGCAGGCACGCGGATCTGTCCGACGCGGGCGCGCTGGAGACGGATTTGGCGTTCGTCGGGCTTTTCGCGATGTACGACCCGCCCCGCCCCGAGGCGAAGGCGGCGATCGAAGAGTGCGCGGGCGCGGGGATCAAGACCGTGATGATCACGGGCGACAACTTGAATTCCGCCAAGGCAATCGCCAGGGAAATCGGCATCCTGAAAGCCGACACCGAGGCGATTTCTGGCGAGCAGCTGGCCGCAATGACCGACGAGCAGCTCGCGGGCAAGGTGGCCGAATACAGCGTGTACGCCAGGACCACGCCCGCGGACAAGCTGCGGATCGTCAAGGCGTGGCAGGCCAACGACCAGGTCGTCGCGATGACCGGGGACGGCGTGAACGACGCGCCCGCGCTCAAGGCCGCGGACATCGGCTGCGCGATAGGCGTCGCGGGCACGGACGTCACCAAGGAAGCCGCGGACATGATCATCATGGACGACAACTTCAAGACGATCGTCGCGGCCGTTGGCAACGGCAGGAAGGTTTACCAGACGATCAAGCTGGTGATCCAAAACGTCCTGCTTTCCAGCGTCGCGGAGGTCATCGTCATGTTTTTGGGCGTTTTGATCTTCAAATACGCGTTCGCCAGCTCCCTGGTGCGGTTCGACGGGACGCAATGGGTGGATTCGCTGGATCTGCACATCTTCGGGCCGACGCAGCTTCTGGTCATCAACCTCGTCACCGACGGGTTCCCCGCGATCGCCCTGGGCGTGCTGGGCACGCGGGAGGACCTGATGGGGCGGCGGCCGTACAGCAAGCACGAAAGCATTTTCGCCAGGCGGATGGGGTTCAACCTGCTGTGGCAGGGCTGCTTGTTCGGGCTGGTCACGATGGTCGCGTTCGCGATCGGCACGATCTATTCGCGCGACCATTGGTTCGGCAACGTCATGAACGGCGTGGATCCCGCGACCGGGTCGCTCATCCCCGGGTCCAACGGCCTTTACGCGGTTGGTCTGAACGACCTTTACGCGGGATCCGCCGCCGCGTTCATCGCGCTGTCGGTGGGCATCAGCGTCCACGCGCTCAGCCTGATGTCGCACCGGTCGCTGTTCACGTGCGGCCTCAGGGAATACAGGATCGTTTATCTGGCGGTGGCAACCAGCGTTTTGGCGATCGTCGCGGTCAGCCTCGTGCCCCAGATCGCGTTCGGGCTGAAAATGCCCGTCAACCTCGTCGCGGACGGCGGGTTCCTAATCGGCGCGGGGTTCGCGCTGGCCTTGGTGCCGTGGGTCGTGCTGGAGCTGTACAAGGCCGTTTACAACCGGATCCAGAAAGAGGTGTTGGCGACCGCCACGCCCACCACGTTCCAACTCGTCCTGCGGCCGCAAAAAAGGCGGCGCGGCGCGGCGCGCGAAAAATAATTTGCCGGACCGTTTCGGGTATATAATTAAGATGCAAACCCCAAAGGCACCATCTTATCGTGTATGCGGAAAAACGGTTCGTCGCGAAGCAATCTTAAACGGCCGGTCGCGCCCGGCCCCGAAGCCCAGGCCCTAAGCCAGCGGCCAAGGCAGCTGTCCAAGCAGGCGCTTTTCGAGAGCGGCAACATCTTCAAGCTGCTGCTGCGGTTCGTGCTGCCCGCGATCCTGCTTTCTTTTTTCCAGGCGATGTACAATTTCTCGGACCAGATCATGATGGTCAAGTTCATCCCGCAGTCCGCGCTCAACCCCGACGGCCTGACGCTGGAGAAGCTGTTCGTGGGCCCGGACCGGGCGATTTTGGACAATTACCTGGCGACCGCGGGCGCGGACGCGCTCACCGTGACGGACCTGATCCGCTCGGCGATCTCGATCAGCGCGCCGATCACGATGATCCTGAACGGGTCGACGCTTTTGATCAGCAACGGCGTCGCGGTCGCGTTCGCTAAGGCGATGGGCAAAAAGGACGGCGCGGAAATCGAGCAGGTGTGGTCGACCGGGTTCATCTCCAACGTGTGCGTGGGCCTTGGCATCTCGTTCTTCATCTTCGGGATCTCGCCCGTGTGGCTGGCTTCCAGCGCCCGGGGCACCTTGGCGACCGACGCGTCGGTGCCCGAGGCGACCAGGCAGTTCAACGTCATCGCGCAAAACGCGCAGATCGACATGGCGCAGAAGTACGTCTGGGTGCTTTGCGGCTTCAACATCTTCCAGATCATGGCCCAGATGTACTACTTCCTGTCCCAAAGCGAGGGGCGGCAGCTGTACATTTCGCTCGTGCCCACGTTCTGCAACCTGCTGAACATCCTTTTGGACTGGGTCTTGATCGTTTTCGCGCAGCTGGCGTTCCTTGGTTCCGCGCTCGCGACCGCGATCGGCTGGATGATCAATTTCTTTGCGTACGTGGTCTACACGATGGCTTTGACGCGCAAGAACCAGACCAACCTCGTGCTCGCCAACCTGCGCTTCAGGCTGTTCAGGCGGCAGATTTTCCTGATGATGGTGCTGATCGGCACGGCGTCGTTCCTGCGCAACGCGACGTCCAGCTTCTCCAACGCCCTGTTCCAGACCGGGTTGGTGGACATGACCAACAGCACGGGGTACGCGGCCACGCACAACGCGACCGCCAACGTGTACCAGGCGTATTTCGGCAGCGTGTCGCCGATCGTCAATCTGGCGCTGCAGTCGGTCTGGGGGCTGATCCACGGCGGCCGGGCGGTGGCGTCGTACAAGTACGGGCGCAAAGACTACGGGGCGATCAAGAAAATCTATTGGTACGTGCTGCTTTTCGCGGTCGCGGTCGGGACGGCTAACTTCACCGATCCGCAGGCGAGCGTGAAGGT
>CAZPGT010000043.1:0-1552 GCA_964586345.1 uncultured Mycoplasmatales bacterium
TAGACGCCAAGATCGACAAGGTCCAAACCGAGCTCAGCGACAAAATCGAGTCCGAAGTAACACGGCTAGACGCCAAGATCGACAAGGTCCAAACCGAGCTCAGCGACAAAATCGAGTCCGAGGTCACCCGCCTGGACGCCAAGATCGACAAAGTCCACATTGAACTTAGCGACAAAATCGAGTCCGAGGTCACCCGCCTGGACACCAAGATCGACAAAGTCCACATTGAACTTAGCGACAAAATCGAGTCGGAGACCAACCGTCTCGACGAACGCATCAATTTTTACCACCCGGTCCCTGGTGGCGGTGACGGCGACGCGATTCCAGAAGATCCCGCCGCTTACGACATGACGGGCCACGAAAACATTTTCAGTCTGCAGATCCGCAAAGCGATAAGCGAACCGGTCGCGGCGGCGATCCTCAACGAATTGCGGGCCCATTACCCGTCCGAGAAATACCGCAAGCTAATCGTCTATCTGACGTCGAAATCGTTCAAGCGCGTCAAGGACGTGTTGCAGCGGATCGACTCGTCCCAGACGCTCAAGGACGCGGTCTGGCTGCGCTACTAGGATTCTTTATTTGAAATCCGGATAAATTTTGGTATAATCCTAACGTTTTGATACACCAGGAAAAGTTGTTAACCACGGAGACTGCATGGCAACAATTTCGCAACTGATTCGCAAACCGCGGAAACGCAAACACAAAAAGTCCAAATCGCCGGCTTTGCAGGTAAATTGGAACACGCTGGAAAGGAAAGCCACCACGGTCAGCTCGCCGCTGAAGCGCGGGGTGTGCACCCGGGTGGGGACGATGACCCCCAAAAAGCCCAATTCGGCGTTGCGCAAGTACGCCAAGGTGAAACTGACCAACGGCTTCGAGGTGCTCGCCTACATCCCCGGCGAGGGCCACAACCTGCAAGAGCACTCGGTCGTCCTGCTGCGCGGGGGCCGGGTGAAGGATTTGCCCGGCGTCCGGTACCACATCGTGCGCGGCACCCTGGACACCCAGGGCGTGGAGAAGCGGCGCCAGCAGCGCTCCGCCTACGGCGCGAAGAAACCAAAGGCCGGCGCGGCGCCGGCGGCGAAAAAGTAGGTTAAGCCACCATGCGCAAGAATCAGGCCAAAAAACGCCACGTGCTCCCCGACCCCGTGTTCAACTCGCCCCTGGTGACCCGCGCGATCAACACGGTCATGTACGAGGGCAAAAAGGGCCAAGCCCAAAAGATAATCTATGGCGCCTTCAAAATCATCGAGCAAAAGACCCAAAAGGACCCGCTCGAGGTCTTCAACAAGGCGCTTGAGAACGTCATGCCGCGCCTGGAGCTCAAGGTCCGCAGAATCGCGGGCGCCAACTACCAGGTGCCGATCGAGGTCTCCGCGGACCGGAAAATCGCCTTGGGGCTGCGTTGGATCGTCATGTACGCGCGGCTGCGCCACGAAAAGTCGATGCTCGAGAAAATCGCCAACGAGCTCATCGACGCGTCCAACAACACCGGCGCGGCGGTCAAGAAGCGCGACGACACGCACAAGATGGCCGAGGCCAACAAGGCTTT
>CAZPGT010000043.1:1562-3980 GCA_964586345.1 uncultured Mycoplasmatales bacterium
GGCAAGACCACGACGTCGGAACGGATTCTTTTCCACTCGGGCAAAGTCCACAAGATCGGCGAGGTCCACGAGGGCGCGGCGACCATGGACTGGATGGAGCAAGAGAAAGAGCGCGGGATCACGATCACGTCCGCGGCCACTTCGGTGACCTGGAACGATTGCAACCTCAACCTGATCGACACCCCGGGGCACGTAGACTTCACGGTCGAGGTGGAACGGTCGCTGCGCGTCTTGGACGGCGCTGTCGCCGTGCTGGACGCGCAGATGGGCGTCGAGCCCCAGACCGAGACGGTCTGGCGCCAGGCGTCGCGCTACAAGGTGCCGCGCATCGTGTTCGTCAACAAAATGGACAAGACCGGCGCCAACTTCGAGCGCGCGGTCAGCTCGATCCATAGCCGCCTTGGCGTCAAGGCGGTGCCGATCCAATGCCCGATCGGCGCGGAGAACGATTTCAACGCGCTGATCGACTTGGTGCAGATGCGCACGCTGCGCTTCGACGGCGGGCAGAACGAGAACTACACGGTGGAACCCGTGCCCGCGGACATGGCCCAAAAGGCCGAGGAAATGCGCAACGCGATGATCGAGGAAATCGTCAACTACGACGACGCGTGCATGGAAAAGTACCTGGACGGGACCCCGCTGCCGCCCGAGGAAATCAAGCGGTGCATCCGCAAGGGCGTGATTTCGGCCACGCTTTTCCCCGTCCTTTGCGGCACCGCGTACCGCAACAAGGGCGTCAAGCCGCTCCTGGACGCGGTCGTGGACTATCTGCCCTCGCCGATCGACGTCCCGCCCGCCAAGGGCGTGGACGGCAAGACCGACCAGGAAGTCGAGGTCCAAAGCAAGGACGACGCGCCGTTCGTCGGCCTGGCGTTCAAGGTGGCGACCGACCCGTTCGTCGGCCGCCTGACGTTCGTGCGCGTGTACTCGGGCGTCTTGACCTCGGGATCCTACGTGCTGAACGTGGGCAAGGACAAGAAGGAGCGCGTGTCGCGGCTGGTGAAGATGCACGCGTCCCAGCGCAACGAGATCGACGAGGTGCGCGCGGGAGACATCTGCGCCATCGTCGGGCTGAAGGACACGACCACGGGCGACACGCTGGCGAAGGAAGGGCTGGACCTGCGCCTGGAATCCATGCAGTTCGCCGAACCCGTGATTTCCTTGGCCGTCGAGCCCAAGACGAAGGCGGACCAGGAGAAGATGGGCATCGCGCTGAGCAAGCTGGCCGAGGAGGACCCCACGTTCAAGACGTACACGGACGAGGAGACCGGCCAAGTCATCATCTCGGGCATGGGCGAGTTGCACCTGGACATCCTGGTGGACCGGATGCGCCGCGAGTTCAAGGTCGAGGTCAACGTCGGCGCGCCGCAGGTAAGCTACCGCGAGACGTTCACGAAGGAAGCGGACGTCGAGGGCAAATACATCAAGCAGACGGGCGGCCGGGGCCAATACGGCCACGTGGTGATCACGTTCCAGCCCAACCACGACAAGGGCTTCGAGTTCGAGGACAAGATCGTGGGCGGCCGGATCCCGAAGGAATACATCAAGCCCGTCAAGGCGGGGTTGGAGGACGCCTTGTCCAGCGGCCCGCTGGCGGGCTACCCGATGATCGACATCAAGGCGATCCTGCACGACGGATCGTACCACGAGGTGGACAGCAACGAGATGGCGTTCCGGATCGCGGCCTCGCTGGCGTTGAGGGAAGCGGGCAAAAAATGCGATCCCGTGCTTTTGGAGCCGATCATGGCGATCGAGGTCACGGTCCCCGAGCACCACTTCGGGGACGCGATGGGCGACATCAGCTCGCGCCGCGGCAGCATCGAGGGCACAGAGCAGCGCGACAACGTGCAGGTGATCAAGGCCAAGGTGCCGCTGCGCGAGATGTTCGGGTACGCGACCGACCTGCGGTCGTTCACCCAGGGCCGGGGCAACAACATCATGCAGTTCAGCCATTACGCCGAGGCGCCCAAATCAGTGACCAGCGAAGTGGTCGACGCCAAGGCGAAGGCGAAAAGGTAGCTTCCAGAAAGCGGCGGGGATCCCCGCCGCTTTCTTTCGCCGCCCGGGACAAAACACGTTCGTTGCGCCGAACGGCTTTTTCCGTGGTAGAATCCACCGTGACATAAGGTGGCTTCGGGAAACGAGAGGGTTTTCTTGAGCATGAAAAGGGCAATCGGCAAAAAACTCGTTTTGCTGGCAGGTTTGACTAGTGTAATAGCGGTTCCTACCTTGACGATTTCAGCGATTATTAGTGAACCAACATCTTCAAAAACTCAGCAGACAGGAACTTACACAAAACAAGAATATTTTGATTTAGTTAGCGAATCGAATTCTAAATTAAATCAGGATATAGTTGATGAATTCAAACAGAAAGACAACTATGATGAAATGCGGAGCGCGGTCAAAGATGCGTTTGTT
>CAZPGT010000043.1:3990-6812 GCA_964586345.1 uncultured Mycoplasmatales bacterium
CCCATTTCTTTCCGAAAATAATTTGGCCCCAAGGTTAAACTTGCAATCACATTATTTGTCAAGCAATGCGCAGCCAATTTCGCAAGAAATTTTAGATTACGCCCAAGCTAAAAGTTTGGAATATTTGGACTTGTTTATTAAAAACGAATTCACGATTCACGATTTGACAGCAATGGCGAACGAACATGGATACACGTATGAACAACAATTGGCGGATTTGAACAAATACTCTTTGCTCGCGACTGAAAATGAAATCGAATTCCAAAAAATAAATCTTTTTGGTTTTGACAAGCACCCAGTTGCCTCAAATTTGGATGAAAAAAATTATTCGAAATCCAATAGTGCCTCGAATTTGCTTTATTTAAAAAATAACGCTAACGTTACAAAACAATCGATTGGTAATTTTGCTGGCGTTTTGCAATCAATCAATAATGTTAGAATAAAAGCGTGGACGTTTGCAGGAATAGCAAGCGCTGTGGCGACAGGATACATTTTCGCTTCTATTTTTTCGTGGGGCGCCACTACTGCCCAAATGATCGCAGCAACAACGCAGGCGATCGTTCTTTTAGCGCAAGACACTGTTTACGAAGTAATTACAACACTTATGCAATAAGTGATGTTATTAGACGGTTTTATCACGATTGATGGTATAAAATCGACAAGATAACGGATTTAATTTCTACTTTCTTAACTATCAAGCAAACAATTAATTTCATAGAAAATTTTAAAATGACGATTCGAAGCGCAAATACCGCGTCACAAATAATAAGAGGAACTTCGGCGGTAACGAGTTTCGCTTGTCCGGCAGGCATGGGTATTTTGGTCACGATTCAATATTTGACAGGAGTCGTTGACTTTGTCTTGGACAACCCGTTTTGGAGCATAGTTTAACGTTCTTATGGACCGCGATCTGGCGCTGGTCGAGAGGTTCTCGGCCCTGAAAGTCCCGTTTTGGGCCAGGCTGTTCCCCGTTTTGGGCACGAAAGCCTTCATCACGGTTTTCTGCTCGTGGTTCTCTGACGTGAGCGACAAACCGTTTTTCTGGAAGTTTTACAGGTGGAAGCTGCACGCGCTGACGTATTGCATGTGGGGCACGTCGCTTTTTTTCGTCATGATGCCCGCGGTCCCCACGACGATTTATTTCACGACCGCCAACCAAGACGGCAATTACAACGTGTACTTGATGGCGTTGGCATTGGGGTATTTCGCGCTCAATTCGCTTTTCCAGTTCGCGATGCTGACTTGTTTGCCCAAGCTCGTGCTAAAAGCCTATCTGAAAAAACACGCCGCCGCCCCGCGGGTCGCGGGCGCGGATTCGCTTCGCGCCGGCGGCATGTACCAGTTCGACGCCGTTTTGGGCAACCTGAGGGACAATTTCCTCGGGCTGAACGCGTTCACCCATTTCGCGAGCGACCCCGTCGCGATTAGAAACGCGTGGGTCGCCGACGCGACCGACAACCGCGCGCTTTACGGCGCCAGCAAGAACTCTTACCGGGTTTTGGTCAGGTTAGTCGAACGCACCTTCGCGGTCGACAAGGCGCGGCGCCGCCAAACGTACGCCAAGCGCACGGGGATCGAATACGTCGCGCTGGTATGTTTGACTTTCGCGCTGCTCGGGCGAAAGGACGCGACGCGGCGCATCGCCGCCAAAAGCGCCGTTTTCACCGCCGCGTTCCTGATTTTTTTCCGTCGCGTGGCTGCTCGTGTGCTTTCTGGTAGTGTGCCCCCTCGTTTTCAACCCGGCAGCGGTCGTGGACGGGTTTTTGGCGGATCCGTCGTCTTTGTACGCGCGGTTCATGCCGGCCTTGTTCCAACTTTCGTTTTGGGCGATGCTCGCGATAATCCTTTGCGCCAATTACGCGTTCCTGTTCGGGTTCGGCCATTTGATCGGCCGGGCCGGCGCCGCGTTCTTGGGCGGGACCGCTCCGTAGCAATCCCGGTTCCGGGCAAACGGGAATAACCGCCGCGGACCATTGCTTTTATCCGGCTTTTGGTTTAAAATTAACTTACCGAGACCCCGACTTCCAAAAAATTTATTGTTGTCCCGACAATAGGTTTTTTGTTTTTGCTTTGTAATTCCACCGGGTGAGTGACTTCAATGCGGCTACTATTGCGACAGTTAGGCAAAAAAGCGAAATGGCAGCTCGCCGGGCTTTTCTGCCTAACGTTCGTTTTCGTGGCCACGAGCAGCTTCGTCGTCGTCGTCCTGTCGGTCTTCATCGACCTGCTCAAAAACGTCAGCGCCGCGGCGCCCGAGGCCGGCGAGCCGGTGACGCTGTGGGACCGTTTGCTCGCGGGGATAGTCGCCAACCCCGCGTTCACGACCACCGACGTCCTGCTGATCCTATCGGGGATCGTGATCGGCACGGTGGCGGTATCGTTCGCGTTGCGGATCGTCGTGCGCGTCAGGCTTTGCCGCTTCGCGCTGGAAATGGTCTTTTTGCTGCGCAACAGGCTGTACGAGCGCATCCTGCTTCTGAAAGAGGACGCGTTCGACGCGATTTCGCCCGCGTCGATGGTCAACCGCCTCAACAACGACATGTACATGCTCCAAGAGGCCTCGATCGGCTATTTCATGTACTTTTACGAAAACGTGTTCTACATCGTGCTGAACCTGGTTTTCAGCGTGACGCTCAGCCCGCTGCTGTCGACGGTCTATTTGGTGATCCTGCCGATCAACGTGGCGATCTGCTATTTCACCCAGCAGCGCGCGGACAGGTATTACCAGCAAAACCTGCTGTCGCTGGACGCGACGAACCAAATCATCCGCGAGAACGTGCTGGGCGTGCGGATCATCAAGGCGTTCAACCTGCAGAAGCACC
>CAZPGT010000044.1:0-4253 GCA_964586345.1 uncultured Mycoplasmatales bacterium
GACGTTGGCCAACTGATCGATTTTGGCGGCGTTGGCTTCGACGCCGCGCAAAATCTTACTCAAAAGATCCTTGTTTTTATCAGCCATAAAAAAAGCCGCCTCTCACGGTAAAATTATAGCAAAACGGAACGAAGCGGGTCCCGCTAACTGTCTCACGCAGATTCATTGAAATGTCCTCCTACTATAATTTAGTGTGGTTTTTTCGGCCTTTTTTGCGTAAAATTTAAAAAAACTTTTTTAACTTATGTATTCATACATAAGTTATTTTCGGGGTAAAAACCGGGTCGGGATCCCGAAATCGACGATTTCCGATCGCATGGAAAAAAGGCGTAAAAAAGCGAAATTTTTGGAAACGCGAAATCAAACCCGGCACGTCGATTCACGACGTAAAAACTTGGCCCGGAACCCGCCGCGCGCGCAACTTCAGACGCCCACCTTTTCTTCGCGCGCCCCCGCACAAAAAAAAGGCTTTCGGGCCCCAAAAACGCGATCGCGACCCGAAAGAAAACGTTTATGGGTTTTGGCTCCGGATCCGCAGTTTGGGAACGTCTTGCAACGACCCAAAATCGCGCGCGCCGCCAAACCCCGCGGAGCGCCCGAACTAATTGTTGTTTTGGCCTTAATTAATATATAATCAATGGAGCATTATTATTAACGTGATCGATTAACGGAAAGTCAATGCACCGAAACGGATCAAACCCTTAAAAACCGCATTCATGGCCCTTTAACAAGCTAACATTAATAATATTCACCCAAATGAACCAGAACCCCAAACCCAAAACGCACGCCACGACCGCAGTTCTGGGCGACCCGCGGGTTTCGGCAGCGCGACCCGCCGAACCCGATCCGACCAACCAAACAAAGCCGTTCGAGCCGACCAAGCTCTCCAAGGCCGAAAGGGCCGAACGGAAAAAGAAGCTGATCGAGCGCCGCAAGGCGTACAAGGCGAAAATCGCGAATTTGAAAACCGAGCTGAAAAGGAAAACCGCGCAGTTGGACGATCTGTGCGGATCCTTGTTCAAGGAGTACGGGGCCCAGCTGAGCGAAAAATTGGCCAGGCTGCAAAAACGCCCCGAGCAGAACGCGGCGGAAATCGCCGCGACCGCCGACGATCTGCGCGACTTGAGGGGATACGTCAAAAAAAGCAAGCCGGTCGCCGAAGCGCGCGAGCAAATCAAGGCGATCAAAAACGACATTTCCCAATACAGGATCCTGTCCAAGGACAAGAAACCCAACCTGGAGGTGTTCGCGGCGGATTTCAACCCCGCCAACATCTTCGAGGTCAAGAACTTCAACCTTTGGTACAACAACGGCGCCAAAAACGCCCTGGACGGGATCAACATCGACATCCCCAAAAACAAGGTCACCGCGCTCATCGGCCCCTCGGGATGCGGCAAATCGACCTTTTTGCGCTCCCTGAACCGGATGAACGACCTGATCGACGGGATCAAGACGACCGGGGACATCTGGTTCTTGGGCAAGAACATCGCCTCGAAGATAATGAGCGACCTGGAACTGCGCACGCGGGTGGGCATGGTGTTCCAAAAACCCACCCCGTTCAATTTCTCGATATACGAGAACATCGCCTACGCGCTGCGCAGCCACGGCATCAAGAACAAGGAAGCGATCAACAAGATCGTCGTCGAGTCGTTGCAGGGCGCGGCCCTGTGGGACGAGGTCAAGGACATTTTGCACGAAAGCGCGCTGGGGCTTTCGGGCGGGCAGCAGCAGCGGCTTTGCATCGCCCGCGCGATCGCGCTGCAGCCCGACGTTTTGCTCATGGACGAGCCCACGTCCGCGCTCGACCCGATCGCGACGAGCAAAATCGAGCAGCTGATTTTCAAGCTGAAGGAAAGGTTCTCGATCATCATCGTGACGCACTCGATGGCCCAGGCGCAGCGCATCAGCGACTTCACGATTTTCTTTTACCACGGCAGGATCATCGAATTCGGGCAAACCAAGCAGATCTTCACCCGCCCCAAGGAACCGAAGACGAAGGATTACGTGAGCGGGCGGATCGGTTAGGCATGAAGGCGTTGAGACGGGCCGCGAAAGGCGCCGCGGGGCTTTGCGCGTTGGCTTTGGCCGCTTTCGCCTCCTCGTGCGGCGCGTACACGGTGATCGACGCGCGGGGCTCGAGCTCGGTCCAGCCGTTCATGGCGGCGCTTGGGCGGCTTTACGCGGACTCGAACCCCGGAAGCGGGATCGAGATCAGCGTGCAGGCGGGCGGCTCGGCGATCGGGATCTCGAGCGTCGCGAACGGGCAGACGGCCATGGGCAACGCCTCCAAGTCGCCCCGGGAAAGCGTTTTGGGCGACAAAGGCCTCGAGGCGCTTTGGCGCGAAAAGGGCCTGAAGACCGTCACTTTGGCCAAGGACGCGATCGGGATTTTGCTTTTGCCGCCCCAAAACGCGCCGGGCGGGTGGGGCGTGGACGTCTCCAACGTCGCGCGGCTTTACGACGCGTTCGCGGGGTACGATCGGGTCGCCTTGCGGGACTTTTACCTGGGCGATCCCGCCGCGATCGACCCAGGCGTCGAGATCAAGGGGTTCGCGCGCAGCGGCGGGGCGGGCGCGTCCGGGACCGCGGAGGCGTTCCTGAAAGACTCCAACCTGCTTCCGGGACCGCTCAGCCAACGGACCGCGGACGCCCTGGGCGCGGGCAAATACGGCCCGAACACCCAGCAGACCAACGAGTCCAACAGCGAGGCCTACACGAACTTCAAGGCGAACGCGAAGCGGCCCGGCGCGATGGTCTATTTGAGCCTGGGATACATCCTGAACAACGCCGACCAGATCTCGCGCGACGGGTTCGCCGTCCTGAAATATTCCGGGCACGACGCGACGATCCAAAACGTCGCGGACGGCCTATACGGCTGGACCCGGCCGTTCGAGACCGTCGTGTCCCTGAATTCGCCCAAGGCGCGGGCGGTCGAGGGTTTCGTGGAATGGATCCTTTTCACCTCCACGCTGTACCCCGACCAGGCCGCCGCGGTCGACGGGATCTACCTAAGCGAAGGGCTGATCAGGCTGACCGACGACCAAATCAAGCAAATGTTCCTTTTGGGCGAATCGACCAGGGATCTGCCGCTTAGCGAGCTCGTGCTCAACCACATCGACCTGTTCTGGACGGCGGATTTCGGGTTCGACCCCGTCCGGTTCGGAGCCACCTAATGCCAAACGACAAGAAAACAGGTTTCCCGCTTAGCCCGGTGCTGCGCAAAATAGTCAAGAACGGGTTTTTCCGCTGGCTGACGTCCGCGTTCGCCTGGTTCGCCGTGGTCGCGTTCGCGACGATCCTGGGTTTCGTCGTCTACCAGTCCGTGCCCGGGTTCAGGGCGTACGGCTGGTCGATATTCACCAGCGAATACGACCTGAACGCGGGCCGGGCGGGCATCTGGCTGCCTTTGGCGGTCACGTTGCTCATCACGTTCGGGGCGTTGCTGGTCGCGGGCCCGATCGGGATCAAGACCGCGGTGTTCCTGAAATACCGCGTCGGCAAAAAATACGCCAAGCCGCTCAGGATCGCGATCGACATCCTGGCGGGGATCCCCTCGGTCGTCTTCGGGATGTTCGCGGCCACGTCGCTTGGCGAGCTGCTCCGGGCGGTTTTCGGCCTGTCGACCTCGTGGAACCTGATCACCGCGTTCGTCATGCTCGCGTTCATGGTCCTGCCCACCGTGGTCGCGATCTCGTACAACGCGCTGGAGGCCGTGGACGAAGACCTCGTGCTCGCGCCGATCGGGCTTGGGACGTCCAGGACCCGGTCGATATACAAGGTCGCCAAAAGACAGGCCAAGGTCGGGATCACGATCGCCCTGATCTCGGGGATGGGGCGCGCCATCGGGGAAACAATGGCGCTCAACTTCATTTTGACGTCGCAAAGCTACAACGAGATCTTCGCGTCCGGGTTCGGGGCGGTGTGGCTCTCGGGGCTCAAGACGCTTGGATCGATCATCTCCTACAACTTTTACAGCGAGAACAGCTCGGACGCGATGCGCGGGGCGCTTTACGTGTTCGCGTTGCTTCTGTTTCTCATCATCGTCGTGCTGAACGGGCTGATCCTTTGGGTGACCAAGGGAAAGACCCAGCAGCGCTACCCGTGGCTGGTGAAGGCGCAGAACGCGGTTTACGCCGCGATCGCCTTCGTGCCCAACCGGATCGGGATCGCGTTCGAGAGATGGACCGCGAACGCGCCGTTCCGCATGGACGCCAGCAACACCGACCGGCGGGCGGTTTACATCAAGGCGCGGC
>CAZPGT010000044.1:4263-6609 GCA_964586345.1 uncultured Mycoplasmatales bacterium
GGCTGCGCAACGACCGGTTCGTGAGGCTTTACGACTACTGGAAGCTGCTTTGGGAGGCGTTCTCGGTGTTCGTGTGCTTCGTTTTCGTCTCCTACCTTTTGCTTTACGTGCTCATAAACGGCGGGGCCGCGGTGGCCCGCCCGGGCGAGACGGTCGGGTCGCTGGGCCCGGACGCGACGGGCAGGGCGATCGTCAACACGGTGATCATCATCGCCCTGGCGATCGTAATCGGGTTCCCGGTCGCCTTGCTGTCCGCGCTGTATCTGAACGAATACGCCAGGGGAGGGCGGCTCAACAGGGCGATACTGTTTTTCGTGGACTGCCTTGGATCCACCCCTTCGATCGTGTTCGGCATCTTCGGGCTGACGTTTTTCTTGCAGACGCTGGGGTTCGCCTCGGGCGGGACCACGAGCAACTCGCTCATCGCGGGCGTGCTGACGATCGCGATCGTCATATTGCCCACTTTCATGCGCACGATCCAGCAGTCGCTTGGCAACGTGCCCATGGAGGTCAGGATGAATTCGTACGCGCTTGGCGTCAGCAAGTCCGAGACGATCTGGAAAGTCATCGTGCCCATGGCGATCGAGGGGATTTTGGCCGCGATCATCCTGTCGGTGGGGCGGATCATGGCCGAGACCGCGCCGCTGTATTTGACCGCGGGGCTGAGCTCGTCCAACCGGATCGATCTCGGACTTTGGGGGCAAACGCTCACGACCCGGATCTACGCCCAGCTGTTCTCGACCTCCGCGGACGCGACGTCCGTGATGTTCGAGGCCGCGTTCATGAGCGTGGTGCTGATTCTGGCCCTCGTGCTAGTCAGCCAACTGCTCGTCCCGTGGGCGTTCGCGAACCGGGGCAGGTGGAAACGCGCGCTGGCGCTTAGGCTAAGCGCGCTCAGGGACAAGGTCTCAAGGAGGTAAGAAGCGACAATGGCAATCAATTACGGGACGCTGCGGCAGTCCGAGAAGGAACTGATCCAAAAATTCTACGACTACCTGGAGCACGCCAACCAGATGCACCTGTCGATCCTGAAGGCGTTGCACTCGGAGCCCGGGTCGCCGGAGTGGACGGAAACCATCGGCCGCGTGCAGGACATGGAAAAGGAATCGAACATCACCCACGCGGACTTGCTGGACGAGTGCACCTGGATCATATCCAAGGAGCAGCCGCAGGCCAGCCATCTGCGGTTCGTCATCGCGATCATCAACTCGATCAACGATTTGGAGCGGATTTGCGACTACGCGAACAACCTGTCCAAGTTCATGGCGCAAAACCCCCAAATCTACAAGCCCGCGCTGGACGTGGTCGAGGACATGGAGAACTTCGCGATCGTCAGCTACCAGAAGATTTTCGATTTCTTCAAGACCAACGACGCGCAGGCCAGCCACCAATTCGCCCTGAAGCTGCAGGACGAGTCCAACAGCAAGTTCTTCCAGGCGCTCAAGGCGCTGCGGCAGATCTATTCGCGGATATCGTTCGAGGCCAACGACCGGTCCCGCGAGAACAAAGAGCTCATCCACGTCGTGCTGGCGCTCAAAAACGTCGAGCGGATCCTGGACCACGCGATCAACGTGATCGAGCACTTCGTGTTCATCAAGGAATCCAATTTCTTTTTCAGCAAGCATGGTTAAAATGCCCTTGAAGGTTTTCGCGCTCAGGAAGATCGGTTGGTGGCTGTCCGGGCTTTACGCGTTCTGGGTCGGGTTTTTGGTCGCGTTGGCGTTGAACCAGCGCGCCGAGCTGACGGGCGCGTTGATCGCGTTTTTCGTCGGGACGGGGTTGGCCGCGGCCGCCCTTCTGTTTCTGGCGATCCGGTCGATCCTGGCGCGCTCGATCGGCAAGCCGAAAGCCCTCAGGCTCTTGGCGATCGCCGTTTTGCCGTTCATGCTCTGGTTCAAGATAAGCGACTGGTTCGCGCTGCGCGATTAACGATGGAAACGAAGAACGCCAAGGAAATCGGCGACCTCAGGAAGCTGCGGAAGCTGTTCGCGGCGATGTTTTGGCTGTCGCTTTCGTTCGTGGTTTTCGTGTTGGCCGGGTTCGCCGCCGTGGTCGCCTTGGCGGTCGCGCTCGGAAACCTGGACAACAACGCCCCGCTGCTTTACTCGGCGATCGCGTACGTCGTGTCGATCGTCGTTTTCCTGGGCGTTTACTTTTTGATCGGGCAAAAAGCCAACAGGCACCTTAACGACAACCCGACCTGTTTGGTCCTTTACGGCAACAGGGAGATATTCAAAAACCCGCTCGGTTTGATGAAAGAAATGAAAACCCTGAAAAGGGCGATCGCGGATTTGGCGGCGGGGTTTAGCGTGTCGGAAGTGAAGGAGAGGCGTTTCGGGGGCGGGA
>CAZPGT010000045.1:0-6563 GCA_964586345.1 uncultured Mycoplasmatales bacterium
TGTTCGTGTTGTTGAAGCCGAAGACGATCGTCTTGATCAGCCGGTTCAGGTTCGCTTGGATCGCGGCCAGCGTCTTGCCCGTGATTTTCAGGTACAGGGCGTTGGCCTTGCTGTGCTCGTTGTTTCTGTCCACGAACGACGCGAAGAAATCGTCGGTCCAGAGCCGTTCCAGGGCTTGGAGCATTTTTCTTTGTCCGGGCGCGTCGATGCCGCGGATGTGGATGATCAAGTATGGTCGTGGGAACATTTCGCTGTCTAAACCCAAAACCCCGCGCCCCGCGCGGGTCCGGTCGGCTTCGGATCGGATGGGTGTCCGAATGTTTATTATATTTGTTTTTGCGCCCGATCAAGCAACATTCGGCGAAAACCGCCTATCGCCTCGCCGCGCGGGCCTTCCATTGGCCGTATTTGAGCATGTCGACCCTGTGGAACGCGAAAAACGCCCGCAGCTCCCTTTGGGTCATGCACGCGGAAAAGTATTTTTCGCCGAAACGGATCAGCTCGTACCGCCCAGATCCCGCTGCGTCCGCCGCGTCGGGCTCTGGGGCGTATTCGTCCTTGAAGCGGATCCATTCGGTCGGGTTGAACGCCAAATCCCCGAACGCCCCGTCCGCGATCCCAGCGGCCCCGCCGCCAAGGCTTTGCGCCTCCGCGTCGCGCAGCGCCAGGGCGATCGGGTTTTTCATCAGGTTGGCCTTGATCGCCCCGCTGACGAAACTAACGAAATGCCTGGACAGCGTGCCGCCCGTGCCGCGCAGCTCGCGGACGTCGGCCTTGGCCTCCAGCGACGGCGCGTCGATCCTGAGGACCGTGGAGCAGTCCACGTAGCTGTCGTAGTCGGGCGACCCGTTCCGTTGCCCGCGGATCAGGATTTCGCCGGGGAACTGGCGTTTGTATTCGAAAGTCCCCGCGCCCTTGCCGGCCGCGACCAATTCCTTGGCCATCCGGATCCTGATGTAATAGTAGCAATCCAGATCCGCGTCGTAGAAAACGACGATCGGCCTGTAACCCCGGCCGGCCGCCGGGTTGAAGCCCAGTTCGTCGGCGACCAGCGCCGTGTCGTTTTTCAGCTGCGACAGCAGTTTCCATTTTCCCGTCATCGTCTTTCCCCCGAACGCGCCCACGCCGCGGTTCACCTAATATTTTACCATTTCCGCCCCGCGGGGCGGGAAGCGCGAAAGGCGCAAAAAAAGCACCCGCGCGCGAGGCGGGGTGCGAAACCGGCCGCGCGCCCGACGGGCGCGGGCCATGCTGCGGCGTGCACGGCGCAACGTCGCCGTCGCGATCGGCCAAAACAGCGTGCGACCACAACGTTGGCCGCCGAGATTGATTTTAGCACGCGCGCCGGCTACGCGCAAAACACTTTTCTGAAAATATATAATAGATAGAAAGCACGCGTTCTTCGGGCGCGCCAAGGTGGTTTAGATGGAATCAGAAAAACTCAAGAAATGGTCCGAGCTGCTGCTTGACACGGGCAGAAGGAACAACCTGATCAATTTCAGGGATCGGCAGAAAAGCACGGTCGAAATCATCGCCCCCGGATCCGCGCAGCTGTTCGAGAAGGTGCAAAGCTCGGGCCGGTTCGAGGTTTTCGATCCCGATCTGGAGGACGCGGGCGACATCGATCTGTTCGATCGCGAGGCCGCGGACGCCCCGAAGCATTCCAAGCAGGAGTATTTGGCCGCGTACGCGCCCAAGATGAAAAGGAACCAGGTGTTGCTGCACAACGTCGCGAACAAACCGATCGCGGCCCTGAAGCACATCGCCAGGGAGGCCAGGACCGCGCTGGAGGAGACCGGCGCGAACATCGCTTACCTGGCGATCGGCTTCGTTGGATGGTCCGAGCCCGAGAACGGCCAGGCCGAGATGCGCGCGCCGCTTTTGCTCGCGCCGATCGCGATCGAGAACGAGTCCGCGGTCGACCCGCATTTCGTGTCGGTCCTTGACGACGACATCGTCGTCAACCCCACGTTCGCGTTCAAGCTCCAGAACGAATACGGGATCAGGCTGCCCGAATACGACGAGGACGCGGGGATCGACGCGTACCTGGACGCGGCGGCCCAGACGGTGGCGAGACTGAAATGGACCGTGTCCAAGGAGTGCAAGATCGCCATCTTCTCGTTTTTGAAGCTGAACATGTACAAGGATCTGATCGAGAACGAGGCCGCGATCCTCAGGAACCCGAACGTCAGGCTGCTGCTGGGCGAACGGATCCAGCCTTCCGAGCCGAGGCGCGAAGGCGCGGGCGACGGCGCGGACCTGCTGGATCTGCGCAACGTCGTGGACGCGGACTCCAGCCAGTCCGAGGCGATCCGCGCCGCGAAGCTGAACCAAAGCTTCGTGCTGCAGGGACCGCCGGGGACGGGCAAAAGCCAGACGATCACCAACATCGTGGCCGAATGCCTTTACGACGGCAAAAAGGTTTTGTTCGTGTCCGAGAAGCTGGCCGCCCTGAACGTCGTGCACGACAAGCTGAAAAAAGCCGGTTTGGCCGAGTTCTGCTTGGAGCTGCACAGCCACAAGGCGAACAAGAACTCGATCATCCAGGAGCTGCACAAGACCCTGATGGCGCCCAAAAGCGCGGTCTCGGACAAGGCGGGCCGCGAGCTTTTGGCCAGGAAGCAGTCGCAGGACAAGCTGGACGGGTACGCGAAAGAGCTGCACGAAATCCGCCCGGTGATAAACAAAAGCGTCTACCAGCTGTTCGAGGAGATCTCGGCGTGCGGGAACGAGCCGGCGATCGATTTCGTCATCGACGGGATCCGCTCCAAGGGCGAGGAGCACCTTTTGCAGGCCGAGAACTATTTGGGCCAATACGCGAACTACGCGCAGACGATCGGCCCCGACTACAGGGACAACACTTGGAACGGGTACGCGAACCTGAACGGATCTTACCAGGAGGGCGTGCAACTGAAAGCGAGGCTGCATGCGTTCGCCAGGCTGCCCCAGGCGTTGCTGCAGATAAACCCCGCGGTGGCCCAAAGCTGCAGATTGGCCGCGTCCTCGATAAAAGAGGCGCGGGCGTTACGCGACGTGTTCGGCGTGATGGAAACCAGCGAATACGTGACCCCCGCTGTCTTCGCTCCCCGGGCCGTGGGCGAAATGGTTCGCAGGATCGACTCGCTTAAGGAATTGGCCGCGGGCATCACGAAAATCAGATCGGCGCTTGGCGAACGGTTCGACCAGACCGTCTACGAGCTGCCCGCCGAAACGATTCTTCCCAGGCTGAAAGAAGAATTCGCCCGCCCTTCGTCCCGGATCTTCAGCAAGGAATACAAACGAATCGCCAAAGACATCCGCGACAAGACGGTCGACGGCAAGAAGCCCGGGTACGAGCAAGCCGTGGCCTTGGCGGAAAACCTGGTCGAGCACGCGCGGCTGGTTTCCGAGTTCGAAGGCCAGCAAACCGTTTTCAAGGAAACCCTCGGTCCGGGATACAGGGGCGTTTACACGGACTTTGAGAAGCTAAGGGAAGAGCTGGGGGTCCTGGAAAGCTGTCTCAAGGCGTGCAGGAGGCTGGCGGCCCTCAGCGAACTGCCCGCGGCGTACCTGGAATCCCAAAAAGGCAATTTCGGCATTTTCGCGGCGCGGTACGCGCAGGCGCTGGCGGAGTTCGCGCCGGACCTGGAGGCGATCCTGGCGGAGTTCGACGCGGCCGAATACGACATCGTTTCCGCCCCGCTGGACGAACTGGTCGCCAAGGCAAACGCGTGCGCATCCAGCACCGACATGCTGGACCATTGGCGCGACTTCTACAGGTTTTTGCGGTCCGTGTCGTCCTTCGGGCTGCGGGCTTACCTTGATTTCGCGATCCAAAGCCGTTTTTCGCCGGAACGGATCGGGGCCGTGTACAAAAAGGCGTTTTACACCCAATGGGCCGACGCCCTGCTGCGCGAACTGCCCGAATTGACCGACCTGAGCCGGGTCTCGCACGACGAGGCGATTTCGCGCTTTAAGGAAAAGGACAGGCTCAATTTCGAAATCAGCAAGGCGGAAATCAAGGCCAGGCTTTCCGCGAGACGCCCGAACCTCAGCATGATCGTCCCGGGCAGCCCGGCGGCGGTTTTGCTGCGCGAAAACCAAAAGAAGCGCAAGAAAAAGCCGATCCGGCAGCTGTTCGCGGATTTGGGCGGGTTGGCGCTCACCCTGAAGCCGTGCTTTCTGATGTCCCCGCTGAGCGTGAGCACCTACCTCGGCCCGTCATTTTCGACGAGGCGTCGCAAATCTTTCCCCAGGACGCGATCGGCGCGATTTACCGCGCCAAGCAGCTCATCGTCGTCGGCGACTCCAAGCAAATGCCGCCAAGCAACTTCTTCGCGGCGGCGATCGACCCTGCCGACGACGGCGAGGCCGAGGACGTCGCGGACTTCGAATCGATCCTCGACATCTGCGCGACGGTCTTGCCCCAACGCCGGCTGAAATGGCACTACCGCAGCAAGTCCGAGCAGCTGATTTCTTTTTCCAACAAGAACTTCTACGACGGCGAGCTGGTGACTTTCCCCTCCGCCCGCGCCGACGGCAAGGACGTCGGGGTCAACTTCGTTCACGTCGCGGACGGCGTTTTCGACCGGGTGAGCAAAACGAACCGCAAAGAGGCCGAACGGATCGTCGATCTGGTGTTCGAGCATTTCAAGAACCACCCCAAGCGCAGCCTGGGCGTGGTCGCGTTCAGCGTTTCGCAGCAAAGCCTGATCGACGCGCTGCTTTACGCCAAAAGGAGGCAGGATCCCGAATTCGAGCCGTTCTTCAAATCCGATCTGCCCGAACCGTTCTTCGTCAAAAACCTGGAAACCGTCCAAGGCGACGAGCGCGACACGATCATTTTCAGCTTCGCGTACGCCAGGGACGCGGCGGGCAGGTTCCTGATGAATTTCGGACCGGTCAACCGCCAGGGCGGGCAGCGCCGTCTGAACGTCGCGGTCACGCGCGCCAAGATAAACGTCAAGCTCGTCGCCTCGGTCCGCCATTCGGACATCGATTTGGCGCGAAGCCAGGCGGTGGGCACGAGGCTGATCCGCGAATACCTGGACTACGCGGAGAACGGAGCGATCGCACTTGACCGGGCGCTTCACGCGTCCGATCGGTTCGGCGCGCACGATTCGGATTTCGAGAAGGAAGTCGGCGACTTTTTGCGCGGGCACGGGTACGCGGTCGATTCGCAGGTCGGATGCTCCGCCTACCGAATCGACTTGGCGCTGAAGCGCCCCGATTCGTCGGACTATCTGCTCGCGATCGAATGCGACGGGGCGAGTTACCACTCGGCGAAAAGCGCCCGTGACCGGGACCGGCTGCGCCAGGAAGTCTTGGAAAACATGGGCTGGAAATTCTACCGGATCTGGTCCACGGACTGGTTCCGCAACAAGCAAATCGAGCAAAACAGGCTATTGGAGGCGGCGAAGCTGGCGGTCGAGCAAGCCCCGGCCCCCGAACCCCCGAGGCAAGAAACCATCCAGGAAGAGCCCGATTTCGAGCGGACCGTGTCCGATTCAGTCTTCAAGTTCCCCGAATACGCGATGGTCGACGCGAAGGCGCTCGCGGCGCGACTGCGCCACGACGTGGTCGCGGTGACGCGCGAAATCGTGCGCGCGGAATCGCCGATCGCCGAGGAATGGCTGCTGAGGCGAATCGTTTTCATGTTCGACGGGCGAGCCAAGGTGACCAGCGTCGTCAAGCAGAAATTCGAAAGCTACATGTGGAACTGCCAAAGCCACGGGATCGTCCGAAAAGACGGGTTCATGTATTTCCGCGACAAACCGGTGCCGCTCATGCGCGTCCCGGTCCCGGGGACAGAGCCGCGCGACATGAGGCACATCGATCTGGCCGAGCTCGCGTCGGGGATGAAAGAGGTTTTGGCCCAAAACGTCACCACCGAGAAGCAGGGGCTGTTCAGGGCGATTGCCCAATTGCTTGGTTTCAAACACATCAGGGAAACGATGGCGACCCGGCTCGAAAGCGCGTTGAAGCTGCTTTCGGACGCGATCGAGACCAACGGCGAGATGGTGTCGCTGAAAAAGGAATCGGTTTAGCGGCCGACGTCGAAATCCTTGGGGGCTTTGTTGTTTTTGGTTCTTCACCTTGCGTTCCCGCTCATGTTTGCACCCGCCACAAATCCCGCGGCAGCAGATGGGCTTGAGAACAATATGTCTTCAGTAGTTAGAAATTCATCGTTTATTTTGTTTTTGTATTTTTCTCGGTTTTTAAACACTTGCGGATATGACATGTAGTTTGTTATTGGCCTTGAGTTTATTTGGCTACCCTTTAACAAAATAAACCCATTGTTCGTAAATATTGCTTCAGCCTTTTCCTTGCCTTTGTAAATAAATTTTGGGAATTCTTCTTCGACGTTAGTTTTTTCGGCGACCGGTTTGCGATTTATCAGCGGATCGAAAGCTTTGCATCCGAGAATGCTTAGCATAACTTTTGCCTCATCAATAAAATTTTCGAGTTCGCTTTCTTTTTCTTCTGAAACGTTTCCTTTATCGGGTTGATTTCTGTTTCTTACTTCGTATCGATTGCCGTCTTTAGTTAATGATGCGATTTAAGTAAATATGGTGGGCATTGTT
>CAZPGT010000046.1:0-6555 GCA_964586345.1 uncultured Mycoplasmatales bacterium
CCGCCGCGTCCACGCTGCCGCTGCGCGTCCCCATGATGAGGCCTTCCAGCGGCGTGAAGCCCATGGACGTGTTGTGCGACCTGCCGCCCTTGATCGCGGCGATCGACGCGCCGTTGCCCAAGTGGCACACGACGAGATCGGGTTTGTCCTTTCCCAGGTGCTCGCCCATCCGCTCGGTCACGTACTCGTACGAAGTCCCGTGGAACCCGTAGCGGCGCACGTGGTGCTTGGTTTCCCATTCGGCGGGGATCGCGTATTTGCGGTTGTGCGGGGGGATGGTCGCGTGGAACGTCGTGTCGAACACGGCGACGTTCACGCATCCGGGGACCAGATCCGCCAGCAGCGAGATCACGTTCGCCTGGTGGGGGTTGTGCAGCGGCGCGAGCTTGGAAAGCTCCATGATTCTGGCCAGGTTCGCCGCGTCGACGGCCGCGGGCCCCGAAAAGTGGTCCCCGCCCTGCGCGACGCGGTGCCCCGCGCCCGCGATCTCGGACGGGTTTGCGATGACGTTTAGCTCGCGCAGGTGCTGCAGGACGCATCGCAGCGCGGACTGGTGGTCGGGGAACGCGACCGCCTTTTTGACCTTCTCCGACCCGACGACCGAGATCTCGAAGCTGCCGTCGATGAAAATCCGCTCGCAAAGCCCTTTGGCCAGCAAGTTGAGGCCGGAATCGAACGCCTGGAACTTAATCGAGCTGGATCCGGCGTTCAACACTAAAATCTTTTTGTTGCTCATTGTCTTCTTTCTCTTAAGCGCGCGTTAGCGCAATCCCTTGTCGAAATGCGTGCCCGCGGCCTTCGGCCCCTTGATGAACCGGCCGAACAGCACCATGACAAGCAACGTCAGGATGAACGGGGTCATCTTCAGCAAGTAAAGGTCGGTCTGGTTCAACGAGATGTTTTGCTGCGTGTACGTCAGCAAAAGCCCGAAAAGCAATCCCAGCGCGACCGCGGGCAGAATCTTCCACGCGCTGACGATCATCAGCGCCAGGGCGATGAACCCAAGCCCGTTCACGTCGCCCGTGAACGCCTGGCCCGAAACCGAGAACGCGAACAGGCTGCCCGCGAAACCGGCCACCGCGCCCACGGTCAGCAACCCGCCCCATTGGTATTTGGTGACGCTGATGCCCTGCGCGTCCGTCGCGTTGGGGTTTTCCCCGCACGAGCGGTACCGCAGCCCCAGGCGGGTGAAATTCATCACCGCGTAGATGGCCGCGACCACCACCAGCGCCAGCACGAAGCAAACCAGCGGCTCGGCCCGCAGCACGATCTCGGGGGTGGGCAAAAGGTTGCCCGACGGGTTGTAGCGGTTCGTGACGCTGATGATCCCAGCGCCGAACAGCGTCGGCGCGCGGGAACTGATGATGAGCCCGATGCCGGTCGCCAGCAGGTTGATTCCCGTGCCCGCGATGACGTGGTCGGCTTTCAGCCTGACGGTCGCGAACGCGAACAGCACCCCGACCAGGACGGACAGGGCGGTGGAAATCAGCAGGCTGGCCAGAAACGTCCACCGGTACACTTCCTTGTTGGGGATCGCCGTGTCGAACACGATCGAGAAGATCATGAAGAACAGGGCGCCGAACGTCATCATCCCGTTGATGCCGACGTTCACGATCCCAACGCGCTCGGACAGGTAGCCGCTGACGATCGCCAGCACCAGCGCGGGCCCGAGCACGACCCATGTGTTCAACAGCATCGCTTAAACCTCCCTCGGGGCGCTGACGCGCTCCGCAATCGTTTTGATCCTATGCTCCAGGTCGCTTTTGACGACCGGATCGCCTATCGCCGCGGCGTACGTCTTCAGCCGGTTGAGGTCCTCGCCCCACTCCGCGCGCGGCACCGGCTTGCCGGACCGGTCGGCGAGCAGCTTTTCCCATTTGGCGACGAGCGCGAACGCCGCGTCGTGCTTGATTTTCGCCTCGATGCCCCGCTTGTGCTTGTCCAGCTGCCCCAGGATCTGCACGTTCAGGCTGCCGATCGTCCAGGCGTCGATTTTTTTGCGCAGCTTCTCCCACCGCTCCAAGCCAAGCGGCTTGTTCGCGTTCAGCCTTTGCTCCGCGTCGATGATTAGCCCGTACGCGCACGAGTACCTGAATTCGCTCACGATGTCCGCGCGGCGCTCCAGGTATTTGGCGCGGAGGGCGGCCTTCTGCTCGCGGTAGCCCTTGTCGCGGAAGGCCGCGAACCACGCGTAAAACGGCTTGGCGAAGAACGAGACGAACGCGCCCGGCTTTTTGCCGCCGCGTTTTTTGAGCAGCAAACGTTCGGCCGTGTTGTTCCTCAGCTTGGCCGCGCCCAATTGGTATTTCTCGACGTTCGCGCCCATGTAGTTCTCGAAATTGAGGTAATTCTCCCCGTTCGCCTTCGTGTAGCGTGACAGGTAGTACCACCGCCACGGGCGCAGGTAGAGCGACAGCTGGTAAATCGCGATGATGTACATCATGATCCCCGTGACCAGCGAAATCGTGGTCGAAGGCAGGTTAGCGGGGTTCGCGCCGACGTTCACGAACGAGAACAGCACCGAAACGACCAGGATGCCGATCGGGTTGTTCAGCGCGATCAGGCCGATCGCGATGCCGTTGAACCCTTCGGGCGGCACCGCGTTCAGGGCGGTGTTGCCCGAAGACGCGAAGTTCAGGTAGCTGGACTGCCCCGTGTAGACGACCGCGCCCAGGATCCCGGCGATCGCCCCCGAAATCGCGAACGAGCCCAGCTGCAGCATCTGCTCGCTGTACCCGAAGTACTTCGCGGAGCTGGAAGAAAGGCCCGTGGTCTTCAGCTTGTGCCCGAACACGGTGAACTTCATCACGAACCACACGGCGACCACGGCGACCACGGTGATCGCGATCGACCACAGCCACCCGCTGCCGTAAATGAAGCTGCCCGCGGCCGCGCTGCCCTGGGGCGCGGTCAGGTAGAAAGCGAACCCGGGCGGCAGCGGGTTGGATTGGAAGTTGCCGATCGTCAGCGCGCTTTGGTTCAAGTCGTACGTGTGGATCAGGTAAGCGACCAAAAACAGGATGATCCAGTTCAGCAAGATCGCGCTGACGACCTCGTTGACCTTCAGGTAGATTTTCAGCAGCCCGGTCACCAACGCGACCGCGACCGCGCCGACGACGCAAAGCAACAGCGTGATGATCTGCGCGCCCTGGCCGACGTCCGCGAGCGATGTCGTCTTGTTGATCGAGTTGATGATCAGGAACGCCGTGGACGCGCCAGCGAGCATCTGCCCGGAGATGCCGATGTTGAAGATCCCGACGTTCATCGCGAACGAGAACGCCAGGCCCGCCAGCGTGTAGATGGCGATTTGGTAGATGAAGTTCTGGGTGTTCGACTGCGAGTTGAAAAGGCTGGTGAACATCAAAAAGAAGTTCTCGGTCCTGATGCCGACCGCGGAAATGATCACCAGCGAAAGCAACAGCCCGATGACCACGAAGAAAATGACCGAGAGCAGGCGGCGGCGGACGGAAATCTGCGACGACTTGAAAAGGTATTTGTCCGCGGCGATCCGCCACCATGGGCTTCGCGCGGCGTTGGTTTTGGGGTTGGCCTGATTCATGGGATTCACCTCTATTTAGCGATCAGCTCGCCGATTCTCTGGCGCGTCATCGTCTCGCGCGGGCCCACGCCGACGATCCGCTTGCGGCTCATCACCGCGATCGTGTCCGCCAACGCCAGAATCTCGTCCAGCTCGTAGGATATCAGCACGATCGCGTTGCCCTTCTGCTTTTCCTGCAGCGCGCATTTGTGGATGTATTCGATGGCGCCCACGTCCAGCCCGCGGACGGGCTGCACCATCAAAAGCAGCCTATGCGGCTTTGACATCTCCCGGCCGACGATGAGCTTTTGCTGGTTGCCCCCCGAAAGCGACCTGGCCATCGCCGAGCCGTTCGCCGTGCCCCGGACGTCGAAGCGCTCGATGATCTCGTCCGCGTACTGGCTGACCTCGAATTCCACGATCAGCCCGCCCTGCGAGAACGGTTTTTTGGAGATTAGGTTGTTGACCGCGTTCCTCCGGCAGTTCTGGTCCAGCGTCAGCCCGTGCTTGTGCCGGTCCTCGGGGACGTGGCTGACGCCCAAATCGATCCGTTTCTTGATCGGCCAGTCCGAGATGTCCTGGCCAAGCAGCGTGACGCTGCCGGGCTTGGCGGGCTTGAGACCCGAGATGAACTCGGCCAATTGCGACTGCCCGTTGCCCTCCACGCCCGCGATCGCGAAAATTTCACCGGAATGCACCCTGAAACTGTTCTCGGACGAGGCCTCGTGGGGTTGCTTGCGGTGAAATTTTTCGATGCTGCGCTCGATTTCGGCGTGGTCCTTTTTCGCCTTGAACGCGTTGCCCGCGGCGTTTTTGAGCTTCGCGCCGGCCGTGCGCGCGTTCCGTTCCAACCGGCCGAAGAACGCCTCGAACGGCGGCACGTAGTCCAAATCCAGGCCCTTGACCTCCAGGATCACCTGCTCGGATTTGACGGGCTCGGTGTTCTTGACCGCGACGATCTTCCTGCCCACCATCAGCTCGGCCATGTGCTCGACCGACGCGGACGCCACGTCCACGGTGTCCACGTACTCGCCCTTGCGGATTACCGTGGCCCGGTCCGCGATTTGCTTGACCTCGTGCAGCTTGTGCGTGATGAGCACGATCGTCTTGCCGTTTTCCCTGAACACCTTCAGGATTTTCAAAAACGACTCGATCTCGTTGTCGGACAAAACCGCGGTCGGCTCGTCGAAAATCAGGATGTCCGAGTCGCGGTACAGCACCTTGAGGATCTCGACCTTTTGCTGCTGGCCGACCGTGAGGCTGGAAACCTTTTGGCTCAGGTTGATGTTGAACCCGTAGGTCTTGATGAGCTCGCTCAGCTTCCTTCTCGCGTTCGCGAACGTCAGAAAGCCCATCCTCGTGTCCTCGGAGCCCAAAACGATGTTTTCGATCACCGTGTAGTTGTCGATCAGCTTGAAGTGTTGGTGCACCATGCCGATGTTGTATTTCGCCGCGTCCTTGGACGACGCGAACCTGACCTTTTCGCCCCTGATGAATATTTCGCCTTCGTCTTGCTCGTACAGCCCGAACAGAATCGACATCAGCGTGGATTTGCCCGCCCCGTTCTCGCCGATGATCGCGTGGATCGAATTTTTTTCCACGAACAGGTTGATCCCGATGTTCGCCTTGATTCTGCCGTTGTTGAACGACTTGTGGATGTTCACCATTTCAAACGCGTATCTGGCGTGATCGTTCTGCGCAATTGGAGCCATGTACGGTTAACGAATCCTTTCTGGTTAAACGGATGTTAAGGCAATCTTACAATAAAAAGGAACCAAATATAAACAAAAAATGATATTTATTTACATAAATATCACTTTCGCTTGTTTTGGGGCCGGCGCTATTTCTTTTTCTTCTTTTTGTCGTCGGTTTGCAGCTCGTCGGTCGGTTTGTATCCGCCGTTGCCGAAGATGCGGTCCGCGTCCGCGGAACTGAACTGGGACAGCCACGCGTCCGCGTCGAAGCCGTCGTCGGCCTTGATCTCCGGCTCGTCGCTGACCTCGTTGGTCTCCTCGTAGACCACCCAGTTGCCGTCGTCGTCGAATTCGCCGTCGTACCAGTCCCAGTTGCCCGCCTTGTCGTAGTAGCCGAAGTTCGGGTTGCCCATGTACCTGTCGAAGTCGATTTCGCCGTTTTCGTCCGCGAAGATCGCGTTCTCGGACTGCGGCTTGAAGTTGGGGTCGGGGACCCACGTGTTGTTCGCGTCGAAGTAACCGATCCAGACCCATTCGTTGACGCCGGTGTAATAACCGTAGTTGGTGTCGCCCACGTACTGCTGCCACGCTTCGTCGTAAGCCGGTTTCTCGGCGGCGACCTTTTGGGTTTCCTCGATCTTGATTTCGGGGGTCGGCGCGGCGGCCGGCTGAGGCGCAGGTTCCGGTTCGGGTTCTGGTTCCGGCTCCGCGGCCTGTTCCTGGAAGTCGTCGAACTTGAACTCGTCCTCTTCGGGGGCTTGTTCGTCGTAGGTCGGCTCTGGTTCTGGTTCTGGTTCGGGTTCCGCGGCCTGTTCCTGGAAGTCGTCGAACTTGAACTCGTCCTCGGCCGGCGCCTGTTCTTCATAGGCAGGTTCGGGCTCTGGTTCGGCGGGTTGTTCTTCCTGGAAGTCGTCGAACTTGAACTCGTCCGCTTCGGGGGCTTGTTCGTCGTAGGTCGGCTCTGGTTCTGGTTCGGGTTCCGCGGCCTGTTCCTGGAAGTCGTCGAACTTGAACTCGTCCTCGGCCGGCGCTTGTTCCTCGTATGCCGGTTCGGGTTCGGGTTCGGGTTCCGCGGCCTGTTCCTGGAAGTCGTCGAACCTGAACTCGTCCGCTTCGGGGGCTTGTTCGTCGTAGGTCGGCTCTGGTTGCGCGATCGGTTCTTCTTGTGCCGGATGCGGTTCTGGTTCGGGTTCGAATTCGACCGGCGCTTCGGGTTCTGGCTCGGGGATCGGCTCCGGTTCGGGCTCGATCGGCGCGACTGGCCCTTCGGGTTGGGCAATCGGCTCCGGCGCCGCGGCTTCGGGTTCTGGCTCGAACGCCGGT
>CAZPGT010000047.1:0-6100 GCA_964586345.1 uncultured Mycoplasmatales bacterium
GAAGAATGTTGCTTACGGAAACCGCATCCCGTTTTCACAAATCAAGGCTTTTTTTACAAACGCATATGAAAAAACCCAAAAACAAACTGATTGCGAAACTGTTGGTAAGCTCGTTGAGCTTCGCCGCTTTGATCCTGACCGGCACGATCGTTCCCCTAAGCTGCGCCGACCAAACCGACCAAAACCAAAACAGCCCAAGCGACCAGCCGTCGGGACCGAGCGGCAACCCGTCCAACCCGGGCGGCCAATCCGAGCGGATCAGCTTCGCGGAAACCAACAGCCAACTGAACGAGCCATCCAACAAGCAGAAAAGTTTCCGCCACTTCAACGGGTACGTCGATGCGATCAGTCCCACTGCGGCCGAACCCAAGACAATCGCCTCCGGCGCGTTCGATGGGATCCCAGCCATCCCCGAAACCGGGATAACCGTAAGCAAGAACGCCGCGGAAACGGTAACCACCCCGACGTTCGCGAACGAATTGGTGGAAATGCTCAAGAACGGGTTGGAGGAAGCGGTTCCTACCGGCAAACCGGGTTACGACCTGACCGCGGTTTTGGAGCAATTGGAGGCGGGAAAGAAGCAAATAGCCGCCCCGTACGATTCTTCCGCGAAAACCGGATCGACTTGGAACAGCTACTTCCAACTGACAAGCAGCGGCGAGACGGCAATCTGGAATTTCGTTTACGAAAAACACTCGTACACGCTGTATCTGCCGTCGCACCACCTGTCTCTGAGCTACGACGACGCGGGCTATCCGGTCCTGAGCAACGACGAACCGACCGGCGCGGACGTTCCCGAGACGGAACGTGCGCGCCTGTTCGTCAACAGCACGCAGCTGAACACCAGGAAAACGACATTTTTCTTCAAGCCGGGAACGATCGCCTTGCCCAAATCGCTGTTCGGCCAGTTTCCGACGTATTACGCGGACGTGATCAGATATTCGCGAACCGTGCAATCCAAAACCCAAGACATTCTGGATTCATACAAGTCGACCGTGGAGTCAAACAAACTCGGGCTTAGCCTGTGGAACCAATACGCCGTCGGCGCGGATCACGCCAATTCAAGTTATCTGCAATCCGATTTGGCGGGAACCGCGTCAAAGGTGTTGGCGTGGATCAAAGCCAACGCGGCCCAGGCAGAAAACCTAACGGGCGTCCCCGAAACCTTGGCGAACCACCAAATCAGCTATCCGTCGCACTACGCCCCGTATTACGGGGGAAGCGGCGCGGAAACCGTTTTCAAGGCGACCGATTCGTCGTCCAAGAAATCTTACGAACTGCATCTGAAAGTCAAAGACTTCACGTTCGAGGCGACGGCGAACGAATGGTTCGGCGCCGACAAACCGTTCGTTTCCGTGGTTCCCAAAATCCAATTGGACTCCGGGAGCAAGTTCGTGCACCCAGAAAACCAATCGGTCGAATTCGACGCGAACACCTGGTTCGACGCGAGCGATTTGCTGGACCGAAACGCGCTGTCCGACTTTTACGAAAGCCTGGCGCTAAATTCAACTAGCCGCGGGCACCACCACGACTTGATCGATTTCGTTTCCAAAACGCCGACCGAGAAACTGGATCAATGGCACGACTACGTCGTGGCGAACGCGGCCAAGATTAAAAAGGCGTTCGAGGCCAAGGAAAACCGCAAATTCGTCGCGGATTTCGTCGTGGACAACATCGACATTGCGCTGAAAGACTACTTCCGCAGCTCAAACACAAATTCAAGCGGATCGTACACAGAATTTTTGTTCAGCTCCGCCGACGAGCTGAAGCAAGCGATAACAAACAACTCAACGGTCACCGTTGCGTCGGGTTACCCAAACGGGCCGAAAGCGTTCGCGTTCAACCGCGGTGAGACGGCAACGGTTAGCTCTTCTGGGGGAATCGAAAACAACAAAAACGCGAACTACGCGATTTTGATTCAGACAAAGAAACCAAAACAATCTAAAATTTTGGTTTACTTCGGCACCAAGGACAACGAAATCGCTTCCGGGGACACGATCGCACTAAACCGGGCGTCCGCGGAAAGCCAAAACATCCACCTAAGCGTTACCGGAAAGGGCATGAAGAATGTCGGTTCGCTTAAATTCACCCAAACCACCACCCCTGCGGAAGTGGTGAACAATATGTCAAAGGTCCCGTCAATATTGTTTTTGGACGCCTTTTCTAAAAACTCAACAAAGGTTTGGGGATTCGTGATGGGCAACAGTTTTGCAAACGAAGACGACAACGAGGGTTCCCGAACGATCAAGATTCCGCGCCAATTGCTCAACTTTTAGCTAAACGTTGATTCTCGGCAAGAAAACATCAAAAGCGACGACCTCGCTTTTTTTGTTTTTTGATTTCGCCGAATTTATAATTATTTAACGTTCAAAACATTGTTTCGCTCAAGCAATGATTCAGGTTTGCGAGAAATGAAAAAAAGCAAGGCAAAATTATTGGTCGGTTCCTTGGCGCTGTCGGCTCTTTTGCTGGCCGGGACGGTTATTCCGGTAAGTTGTACCGAAGCCACCAGCAACTCGGAGCAGAACGAACCCAACCCCAGCAATCCTGGGGGCGGTTCGGGGAACCAGCAACAGACTTCAAAATACGCAGCAAGCAACGAGGCCCTGAACGTTCCGGGGAACGCGAAGGCCACGGGACTGTACAACCAATACATCGATGCGCTAGGTTCAGACGAAATCATAGACGAAAGTCAGAACCCCGACTTTTTTGCGGACGTCGGCCAAGCCCCGCAAATCAAATACCCCACCGTCGCGACAAAGGCCGCAGCGTTCGTCAACCAACGCGATTTTCTCGGCCAAGTGATCGACATGCTCGCGAGCGGACTCGAAAATCCCGAACCAGCGAACCCCGCAATCAGTTTGGAGGCTTTGATTACCCAACTTCGCGACGCCATAGCCGCCGACGAAACGTTGGATCAATCATCGGTTTGGAGCAAACACTTCTATCTGTCGCGTTCAATTGGCACGGATCCCGAAGACAAAACGTGGGAATACACCAAAGACGGCAAGACGTACACGTTGTATTTCCCATCCGACAATTTGAATTTGACTTACGATGACAACGGGATGCCGGTAATCGAAAACAAACAAATCGCCGACGGACAGACCCCCGCGATTACAGACGCCGAAAAAATTCGCTTGACTTATAGCGACAGCGCACAGACCGATCCGCAAAACAATCCGACGATCTTTTTCTTCAAACCAGGCGTAGTTCAGTTGCCGCCGAAATTGCTCGAACAGTTTCCCGCGTACTATTCGGAAGTGATCGACAACGCGCAACAATTCCAATCCGCCGCGAAAAGCATCATTGACGCCTACAAGCGCGATATCGAGCTAAAGAAAAACGGAATCCATTGGTGGAACCAAACCGTTGTCGAAAACGATCAATCCAATTCGGGTTACATTAAAGAGGATTTGGCTTCTGCGGACGGTTCCAAAATTTTTCAATGGATTCGCGACAACGCGAAATTTAATCAAGATTTAACTGTGGTGCCGACAAATTTAAACGGCAGTCCGACCGTGACATTCTCCCCGTATTATTCGGCGTACTACGGTTTGGGCGAACCGACGCTCGTTTTCAGCGCGACCGACACGACCGCAAACAAGGAATACGATTTTTACATCGACATCGTTGATTTCACTTTCAATGCCCAAATCGGAAACTTTTTCGACGCAAACCAACTTACGGTTTTGAACGTAGCGCCGCGAATTTTGTTGGGAGAAGGCAGCAAGCTGATCGTTTCTGACTCTGACACAGTGTCTCAACCAACGGCTGAGCCGGTTGAGGTTGCTTTGCGAACGAACGATTTCATTGACGCCACCAGCCTAATCGATGAATTCAATTTTTCTTATTTCTGGGATCGTTTGGTTACGGATGATTCTGGTGCGAGACAGAATAACCATGAAATAATCGATTTGTTGATGCAGTCCGACACGACAGACGATAAATTGTCGCTATGGAGCAAATACATGAGCGATCTTTCAGACGTGTTCCAACCAAGCATCTTAGATTCGCAAAAGCAAGCTTTGGCGGATTTTGTTGCCGACAACATCGATTGAAATTTGAAAGACGCGTATAAATCTGACGGAAACAGCATAAATTTGGGTTTTGCGAATGAGTCGGCCTTGAAATCCGCGATTTCAAGTAGCACATCGATCGCGTTTTCATCCAACGCAATCCCTTTTTCTTTCGGTAAAAGCCCCGCTGAAGAATTAGTGTCGACGAATAACAACATCGCTAACCAAAACAACGCCGGAATCAAAATTTCCACTACCACTAGCGGTTTGACGGTCCTAGTTTATTTCGGATCATCTTTAGAAAACATTTCAGACGACATAGTTATGAATTATTCGACTAGTCCTCGTAACGGACATCTGATAATTCATTCCAAAGGTCAAACGCAAGTCGGCGGCATCCGTCAAAATGAAACCAACAACTACGACGCCGCAAAAATCATTACATCGTTGTCTAAAGCCCCATCGGTGTTCATAATTGACAGCAACAACAACCTTTGAGGTTTCGTCATGGGCAATTTCCAATCGTCCGCCACAAATTCCGTCGAAGGCAGGCAAATCACGATTCCAAAGGAAATCTTCGGATAATCGACTAATATCAAGGTGTTAAGAAAATCATGAAGAAAGCAAATGCCAGACTAATTATTGGATCGCTTGTTTTCGCGTCGGTTTTACTGACGGGCACGATCGTTCCGATCAGTTGCACCAAGGCAGGCAGCGAAGGAACCGGTAACACGCAAAACCAGGATCCGAATCAAAACGATCCGGGACAGGGCAACGCCCAGTCCGTGGAATCGAAATTCGCCCCATCCAACAAGCTACTGAACGCCCCGAACAACCCGATAGCCGCGGATTTGTACAACCAATACATTTTCGCGATCAGTTCCATTGACGGCGTTGAGGGCAACGAATCCCAGCCTCCCCAGCACGACACGGGGGTTTTGAACAAGATTCCCCCGGTCCCGGACATCAACCAAGTCGCCGTGAACACAAAAGCGGACCAAATCGTTAAGAACGACGACTTCATCAACGAATTGATTTCCATGTTTAGAACCGATTTGGTCGCGGATGGATTGGAAGCCGGATATTTGACGACGTTGATATCCAACATGGAAAACGTCAAGTTGGACATGAAAAAAGTCGCGCAGACCGAGCCGGATCCGAAATCGGCCGGTTCGGTTTGGTCGAATTATTTCGCGCTCGCGGCTCAGTCAACCGGGCAGGATCCGGTTTGGACTTACCGCGACGCGACTGGCCGAGATGTTTATTCGCTGTATTTTCCGTCCGATCATTTGAGCGTCACTTACAGTAACGAAGGGTATCCGATTTTAACTAACAATCCGGCCGACGCGACCGCAGAGGAATCCTCAAAAGTCCGTCTTGTCGTTCACGGAGATCAATCCGCAGATCCGCAAACCGCGGACACGACCCTGCTTTTCAAAACCGGGACGATCAATTTCCCGAAATCGTTTTTCAAGCAGTTCCCTGATTTTTATTGGCGATTCATCAACGAATACGAATCGTTGAAAAACCAGTTGCAAAATATCCTGAACGCCTACAAGGCGATCAGCAGCGGCAACGGCCTAGGGTTGAGCTGGTGGGATCAAATGATGGTAACGAACGACCAAAGAAAAGCGAATTCGACGTACATCCAAAACGATTTGAAATCCTCAACCTCCAAGATTTTGGCGTGGATCAAGTCGAACGCCGCGGCTTCGACAAACATAGGGTCGATTCCCGACAGTTTGCAAGTTAGCGATGACGGAGCAATCGCTTTATCAGAAACCGCTTCGCCGTATTACAGCGGAGACGACAGCGGCTTCGTGTTCAGTGTCCAGGACGCGACGCAAACGACGTACTCGCTCTATTTGGAAGTGGCCGACTTCCAGTTTAGCCCGGTCGTCAACAATTACTTCGATTCCACCGTACCTTTCATCGACGTCAAGCCAGAAATCAAACTGGGAGCGGGCAGTAGGTTGGACATCACTAGCGGCACCGAACCGACGCTGAATTCCGTGAGCCTTAACGCGAATAGCTGATTGAACGCCACGGACCTCCTCGACCCCGACGAACTCATGAATTTC
>CAZPGT010000047.1:6110-6345 GCA_964586345.1 uncultured Mycoplasmatales bacterium
TTGGCGATCAGTTACCACCACCGCAACGTGCATCACCGGTTTGTGAATCTGTCAAAGGCGAGTTGAAAGGACAGCTTGGACGAATGGAACCGCTACGTCAACGACAACCACGATCGAATAAAAGAGAACGTTGAAGCCAATAAATCGGCGTTGGCCAAATTCATCGTCGAAAACATCGATTTCGAGAATTTGCACTCCGCGTACCAAAATAGCACCGCGGCCGCAGAAACCTACA
>CAZPGT010000048.1:0-6314 GCA_964586345.1 uncultured Mycoplasmatales bacterium
GGAGGCCAGGCTGTCCAGGATCGCTGCGGAGATGCTGCGGCACATCGACAAGGACACGGTCGACTTCATCGACAACTACGACGCGACCGAGACCGAACCCGTCGTGCTGCCGTCGCTTTTCCCCAACCTTTTGGCCAACGGGACGTCGGGGATCGCGGTCGGGATGGCGACCAACATCCCGCCCCATAACCTAAGCGAGCTCGTGGACGGCATCAAGCTGATGATCCAAAACCCCGACGCGACGCCCGACGATCTGCGCGCGGCGATCAAGGGGCCAGACTTCCCGACCCGCGGCGAGATCCTGGGCGAGGCGGGGATCGCCGAATACTTCCGCACCGGCCGCGGGTCGGTGACGATCCGTTCCAAAACCGCGATCGAGGACCTGCCCCACGGCAGGTTCGCCATCGTCGTGACCGAGATCCCGTACATGGTCAACAAGGCGTCGCTGATCGAGAAAATCGCGACGCTGGTCAAAACCGACCTGATCGAGGGGATCTCGGATCTGCGCGACGAATCGTCGCACGAGGGCGTGCGCATCGTCATCGAGCTGAAGAAAAACGTCGTGCCCGAGGTGCTTTTGAACCAATTGTTCAAAATGACCCAGCTGCAGACGAATTTCAGCGTCAACATGCTCGCCTTGGTCGGCGGCGAGCCCAAGCTGCTCAACATCGCGGACGCGATCCGGATCTATCTGGACCACCAGACGGGCGTGCTGACGCGCAAGACCGAGTTCGACCTGAAGAAAGCGAAGGAAAAGGCGCACGTGCTCGAGGGCCTGGTGATCGCGACCAAAAACATCGACGACGTCGTGGAGATAATCAAAAAGGCTTCCGACAACGAGGCCGCCGCGTCCGCGCTGTCGCGGAAGTACGGGCTGACCGACACGCAGGCCAAGGCGATCCTTGACATGCGGCTGAGAAACCTGAGCGGCCTGGAGCGCCAGAAGCTCGAGGACGAGCTGAAGCAGCTCAAGGCGCAGATCGCCGAATACGAAAGGATTTTGGCCGACGACGCGCTGAAGCTGCGCATCATCGCCGAGCAGCTGGACGACATCAAGAAGCGGTTCGGCGACGAGCGGCGCAGCGAGATCGTTTACGGCGCGGCGGGCGACATCGAGGACGAGGACCTGATCCCGGTCGAGAACGTCGTCGTCACGATGTCCGACAAAGGCTACCTGAAGCGGATCCCGGTCGAGACGTACCGTTCCCAGCACCGCGGGGGCGTCGGGGTGCGGGGCATGAACACCCACGAGGACGACGACGTGAGCAGGCTGTTGGTGTGCTCGACGCACTCGGACCTGTTGTTTTTCACGGACAGGGGCAAGGTTTACCGCGTCAGGGCGCACCGCGTGCCCCCGGGTTCGCGGCAGGCCAAGGGCATACCGGCGATCAACCTCATCGACCTGCAAAAGGACGAGCGGATCCGCTCGATGCTTTCCATCAGCGGGTACGATTCGGGCTATTTCTTCTTCTGCACGGAGCGCGGCGTGGTCAAGAAAACCAACGCCGCGGACTTCGCGCGGATCAACAGGGCGGGCAAAATCGCGATCTCGCTGAAAGAGAACGACACGCTGTTCGACGTCATCGTCACGTCGGGCGAGGACGAGATTTACGTGGGGGTTTCCAACGGGCGGCTCGTCCGCTTCAGCGAAAAAACCGTCCGCCCGATGGGGCGCGCCGCGGCCGGGGTCAGGGGCGCGAACCTCGGCCCGAAGGACGCGGTGATCGGGCTGTCGTGCTCGCGGGACGGGGACTACGTGCTTTCCGCGGGCGAGAACGGAATCGGCAAAATCACGGACAAGAGCCTGTACCGGCTGACCAACCGCGGATCGAAGGGCGTCATCACGCTGCGGATCTCGCCCAAGACCGGCAAGGCCGTCGTGTCGCGCCTGGTGAGGGGCGACGAGGACGTCCTGATGATCTCGTCCTCGGGCAACATCGTGCGCACGAGCCTGACCGAGGTCGGCCAAAAGGGCCGCGCGACGATGGGGGTCAAACTGATGGAGCTGGACGGGAAAGAGCGATTGCAGTCCCTGGCGATCTTCAAGAACCGGCCCGAAGAGGGATAAAGCCGCCATGTGGACCCCGGCCAAGGACCCGAACAGCGTGCTCGTGGTCGTTCCCGCCTACAACGAGGCGCAAAACGTCGCGCGGGCCGTCGGGCGGCTCGCGGCCGAGACCAAGTTCGACTTCGTCGTGGTCGACGACGGGTCGACCGACGCCACCGCGGCGATCTGCGCGCAAAACTTTTTCAAGGCGATCAGCCACCCGGAAAACATGGGGCTGTCCGCGGCGATGCGCACGGGGTTCGAGTACGCGAGGCGGCACGGGTACAGATACGTCGCCCAATACGACGGGGACGGCCAGCACAACCCCGGCGACGTCGCCCGCCTCGTCGAGCGGATCAAGGCCGAGGGCCTGGATTTGGTTCTGGGCACGCGGTTCTTGGGCCAGAAAACGTTCAAGAACCCGCTGAAGCGCCTGGCGCGCCGCATCTTCATTTTCCTTTTCTGGCGCAAGACGAAAGTGAGGATCACCGACCCGACCAACGGGTTGCGCGTGTACGGGCGCAAGTTCGTGGACCTGTATTGCGCCAACCCCAACTACGAGGTCGAGCCCGCCACGATCGCGTACGCGGTCAGCAGGCACGGGCTGAGGTTCGCCGAATGCCCGGTGACCGTCAACGAGAGGCGCCACGGGCATTCGAAGTTCGACAGCAAATGGGAAACCGCCAAATACGTCAAGAAGCAGATTCTGCTGTTCGTGGCGGCGCGAAGCAGATGGGAATAGATCATGATCAGCAAAACGTTATTGAAAAGCAACAGCAAGGAATTGCGCAAGAAACTGACCGACCGGAACTTCCCGCTCGAGCGCCTGGACGAATACCTCAGGCTCGAAAAGCAGGCTTCGTCCCTGTTGCGCTCGATCGAGCGGCTCAACGCGCAGCGCAACCAGATCGCCAAGCAAATCGGCCTGTTCAAGAAAAGCGACGACGCGCGGTCGGCCGGGCAGGCCCAGGAAACCGGCCTGCGGCTGCGCGCGGAAATCGAGGCCGCGGAAGCCAAGCACGCGGAGACGTCCGCGCAATGCGAGGCGATTTTGCTGACGATGCCCAACCTGGCGGACGACAGCGTTCCCGTGGGCAAGGACGAGAGATCCAACCTGAAGATCTGGAAGCAGGGCACGCCGCCCGCGTTCGGGTTCAAGCCGCTGCCGCACTGGGAGATCGCCAACCAGCTCGGCTTGGCGGATTTCGAGCGCGCCGCCAAGATCGCGGGCAGCCGGTTCGTGGCCTACAAGGGGCTAGGCGCCAAGCTGATCCGCGCGCTGCAGACGTTCACGCTGGACCAGCACGCCAAGAAATACCAGGAGATCCTGCCGCCCGCGATCGTGAACGGGAAATCGTATTACGCGACGGGCCAGTTCCCCAAATTCAGGGAGGACGTGTTCAGGCTGGCGGATTCCGACCACTACCTGTCCTCGACCGCGGAAGTGCAGCTGGTGAACCATTTCCGCGACGAGATCATGGACGAAAGGGAGCTGCCCAAATGTTTCGTCGCGTCCACCGCGTGCTACCGGTCCGAGGCCGGCAGCGCGGGGCGCGACACCAAGGGCGTGATCAGGCTGCACCAGTTCTACAAGACCGAGCTGGTGAAGTTCTGCAAGCCGGAGGACTCCAAGGCCGAGCACGAGAAACTGACCCAGGACGCCGAAAACGTCCTGAACGCGCTGAAACTGCCGTTCCAGCGCGTCGTGCTATGCACGGGCGACATGGGTTTCAGCGCGCTGAAGACCTACGACATCGAGGTGTGGCTGCCGTCGTACGAAGGGTACAAGGAAATCTCCTCGTGCTCCAACTGCGGGGACTTCCAGGCGCGGCGGGCGATGATCCGCTACCGCGACCGGGTGACCAAGCAAAACCATTACGTGCACACGCTCAACGGATCGGGCGTGGCGATCGACCGGCTGTGGGCCGCCGTGCTGGAAAACTACCAGCAGGCGGACGGCACGGTGGCCGTGCCCAAGGCGCTTGTCCCCTACATGGGGACCGAAGTGATCAAGTAATGGGAGGCAAACGCGGGCTTTTCGTCACGTTCGAGGGAACCGACGGATCGGGCAAGACGTCGGTCTTGGGAATCGTCGCGGAAAAAATCCGCGCCCAGTTCCCCGCCGCGGGGCTGATGGTGCTCCGCGAACCCGGGGGCACGCCGATCGGCGAGAAGATCCGCGGGCTGCTTTTGGACCCGCTGAACGAGATGGACCCGTTGACGGAGGCCTACCTGTTCGCGGCGTCGCGCGCGGAATCGTTCAACGAAAGGTCGGCCGCGCGCGCCCACCTGGGTTCGGGGCGGCTGCTCATCGCGGACCGGTTCGTGGACTCGTCGGTCGTTTACCAAGGCGCGCACGGGGTGAGCGAACGGGACGTCCGCGCGATCAACGCCGCCGCGATCGGCGACCTGCGCCCCGACTACACGTTCTTTTTCATGGTCGATCCCAAAAAGGCGGCCGAACGGATCGGCGGCCGCGCCAAGGACCGCTTGGACAACGACTCGGTGGATTACCAAGAGGGCATCTATTCCCGTTACGAGAGTTTGATCAAGGATTTAAGCCGCGCGGCGCGCTTGGGGCGCGGCACGGTGCCGATCCGCGTCGACGCGTCGCTAGACCTGCGCACCGTCGCCGACCGCGCCTGAAACGAGATGCGCGCCATCCTCGAAAGGCGCTATAGATAGATTATGGACACCAGCCTACCCAAACCGACCCACGCCTTGCTGATCGCGATGAAGCAGGGATCGTACCTGCGGCCCGTCCTGCGCGCGTACGCCAAGCAAATCGTTTGCCTGAACAAGCCAAAGCGCGGCGGCTCGTGCGGCGAGTGCGTCAACTGCGCGAAGGTCGACAACGACCAATACTTCGACTTCATCGCCGTCGACAGCTGGGAAAAGGGCGTCGCGAAGGAAAAGGTGATCGAGATCCAGAACCACTTCATGTACGAGGGGTTGGAGCAGGGCAAACAAAAGATCTACCTCATCAAGGAAGTCGAGCGCGCGTCGAAGGAGGCGATCAACTCGCTGCTGAAGTTCCTGGAGGACCCGCCTTCGAACACCTACGCGATCCTGACGACGAAAAACGAGAACGCGGTGTTGCCCACGATCGCCAGCCGCTGCCAAAGGTTTTTGCTGCCGCAGGACGCTTCGTTCGATTGGAAGCCGCTTGGCGACCGGGCGGGCGTGTCCCCCGACGATCTGCAGATCCTGTCCAAGCTTTATTGGCAAATCGACGACGCGATCAAGGCCGTGGAGGACAAATCGTACCTGGAGACGATCGCGATCGCGAAAGGGTTTTTGAACCCCAAAAAGACTTTGGCGGACCTCAAAAGGCTGCAGGACCAGTTCAAGGGGCTGCCGTACGGGAAAATCGAGCTGATCCTGAATTATTTGCTGTTCAATTTGCCCACCGACCGGCACGAGACGGTCCTGCAGATCCTCAACGCCATGCAGGTCAACCCGATCCGCAACGCGGTTTTCTGGGAATTGGTGAAGGCGACCGGCGATGAATAGGATAATCGTCTGCCTGGCGACCCCGCCGGCCATGGGCGCGATCCACGTCATCCGCGTGTCGGGGCACGGGGTTTTCGAGGAACTTGGCAAAATCTGCAAAACGAGAATCACCAAACAGGGATTCAGGATCCAACGCAACAGAATCGTCGACCCGAGAACGGGAAAAGTCGTGGACGACGTGCTTTTGATGAAGTTCGTCGCGCCGCGCAGCTACACGGGCGAGGACTTGATCGAGATCAATTGCCACGGCAGCCTGGCGGTGGCGCGCGAGATCACGGACCTGGTTTTGGCGAACTGCCGCGGGGCGCAGGCCGCGCAACCGGGCGAGTTCACGAAAACGGCTTTCCTGAACGGCAAAATGAGCCTCAACCAGGCCGCCGCGGTCGATTTGTTCGTCAAGTCCCAGAACCAAGGCGCGCGGCGCCTGATCGTCGACTCGCTGCTGGGCGCGTCGTTCCCCGAGCTCGAAAAGATCCAGCAAACGGTCTTCAGGTTGATCGGGACGTTCGAGATCGGCATCGATTACCCCGAATACGAGGAAGGCCTGGTCGATTTCAGGGAACTGCGCGGCCAGCTGGACGGGATCGTCGCGAGGCTGCAGGCCGTGTGCGACGCGTCCGAACGCGTCCTGCGGACCAACGACGGCGTCAAGATCGCCATCGTCGGGCGCCCGTACGCGGGCAAGTCGTCCTGGCTCAACGCCTTGCTGGACGAGGACATGGCGATCGTCTCTTCCGTCCCCGGCACGACCAGG
>CAZPGT010000049.1:0-6115 GCA_964586345.1 uncultured Mycoplasmatales bacterium
CCAAATTTTGCGCCCCGGCGTAGGTGAAGCGCAAACCGATCGGCGTGCCAGCGGCGATCGATTCGAGCGCGACGTAGCCCAACCCTTCGTTTTTGGAGGTGACCAAGGTCAGCGCGGCGTTCGCGAAAATCGCTTTTTGGTCGGTTCCCGACGAATAGCCGCGCTTGAAAACTAGATACCTGTATTTTTTGGACGCTTTCACGGGATCGAATCTTCCGTACACGTGGACTTGCCGGTCCAGATGCTTGGCGATTCTATTGGCGATCGCGATCTTTTTGTGGGCGTCGTTGACCCGTCCCAAAAACAGAATCGGGCCGGTGAACTTGGCCTCGATCGCGGTTGGCGTCGCGACTTGATCGCGTTCGACGAACGCTTGGTTTAGGCACGAGAAAATCTCCGCGCATTCGCTGCGGCGCGCCAGCCGCGGGTACAGTCTTTTGAACAGCGCCGCGCTATGGTGCGAATAGACCACTTTGCGCCTGAACGCCTTATGGCATCTTTTCAAACCAAGGAAGAAGCAGAGCAGGCTGCGGAAAACGGTTTGCGGCGAACGCTTCATGTGCGTGAAGTCGAAGTGCTGGATCCAGACGATCCTTGGATGATCCGCGTCGGTCAGCGGCCCGAACAGTTGGTTGTTGATCACCAAATCGAAATCCTTGACGATCGCTTTCAAATGCCGTTTTTGGTGTCTGAGCGCGGCCAACTCGCGCTTGGCGGAGCGAAGCAGGCGCGACAGCCGGTATTCGACGTTTTTCTGGATGTTTTGCGGGTCGAGGCTCTTCAACCCGACTTCGATCCGCGTCACGTCGGGAAACGGTTCGCACACCTCGGGCGGCTGGTTGTTGCACGTGCTGTACTCGTAAACCCGATAGCCGCGGCTTTGCAAAACCGGGATTAGGCTACGCATGTACTTTTCCACGCCCCCGGAATAGTTGTGGTTCGCGAAATCGATCAGTAAAGCCTTTTTCATGATCTGCCGTGAGAAGCGGCGGTGGCGCTATTTTTTGTTCAAATGCCTTTTGACCAAAGTCTCGAGTTTCTTGGGCTTGATTTCGCCTTCGCGCTCGTCCAACACCGTCGTTCCCGGGGCGTAAAACCGGAAAGTCGGCACTTTGTTCAGGTTCCATTCGTTGCGCGGCGAATCTTCCGCCCAAACCGGGTCGGTTTCCTCGACGCTGACGAGATAAATCAGGTAATTGGCCTTGATCGCGTCGAAATAGGTGATGATTTCGGGGATGTTCTTTTGGCAATAGGAGCACCACGTGCCGAAAAAAATGCCCAACACCGGCTCGTTGGCTTTCTTCAGGATTTCGGAGAATCTTTCGAGCGTTGCCGTTTTCAGTTCCATGGCGCGATCCTTGGTTGACTTTGCAAACAATATTATAATTATACCCTCCGAACGGAGCAATTTTCCGTTTTAAATGATAAAATTATTGCGTTCAAAGTGTTCGCAGCGCAATAAAACGGCCAATGATTTATTTTTGGATTATCGGATTGTTCCTAGTCCCGTTCGTTTTGAAACCCGTGAACAGGCTCGACCCGAAGCAGAACAGCTGGAACCACCCGCTGTTCTTCTTGCTGTTCGTATTCGCGATTTTCCAGGCGGGGCTTTCTTGGTTCACGCTGCTTTCGATTCCATCGTACGAGGCCTACAAAATTCTGGCCGCCCTGCTTTTGACGGGGATAGTCGTCAGCAGCGCGATATACGTTTTCAGCGTCGTGTGGAGGACCAAGGAGCAATGGACGCTCAAAACGTTGCTCGCTCTCAACAAATCCTCGTTTTTGGGAGCGGGGGTGCTTTTGGTCGCCTTGATCGTTTTGGTTTCGTGCCCGCAAATCAACATTTTCTCGGACACGAACGGCTACATCTCGATCAGCAGCTATTTCCAGAACGGCGAATACACGTTCAGCAACGACAGTTCCACACTCGCTTACTTTTACAGGCTGTCGCAAGGCTATTACCTCAACGGCGCGTTCGCTTCGCGCGACGAGATGTACGCGGCGTACTTCATCGTCTGGCCGCTCATCATCTTTTACCTTTTCTACTGGACGATCGATTTCTTCGCGCAGGCCAACCTGCCCAAATGGAAGGAAGCGACCCGGTTGTTTTTCACCGGGTTCGTGAACGCGGTCTACCTCGCCTTGGCGTTTTGCACGATCTACATGTTCAGCAGCGGCAACTACGAGGTCCAGGCGCTTTTCGTCCTGATCACGATCGTCCTGGGGCTCACCAAGAAAATCCATTACTTCGTCTTCGCTTTTTCGGGGTTCGGGATTTTCAGCATCACGGGGACGCTCGTGTGCCTGCCGTTTTTCGGGTTGGCGTTTTTGTATCTGTTGGTCAAAAAGAACTGGCTGGGCTTTTTCAACAGCCTGGCGATTGGGACGCATTGGCTGCTTTTGCTCGTCGCGTTCGCCGTGCGCGACTCCCAAGCCGCGTACGCGGCGCTGACGATCGCCGCGACCGCGGCGTACTTCGTATTGCTTGGCTTGGTCAACGGCCTGAGCCTTGGCGACCGGTTCATGTGGCTACGCGTGAACATCGTCAACCAGACGCTGGCGGACATGCGCTGGCCGCGGGTCGCCGCGGCGCGTCGGGCGTTCAACGACCCGTGGACGACGATCGCGTTCTATTGCCTGAGCTTCGCGGGGACGTTCCTGTGCACGAAATACCTCGTGCTGGACCAAAGCGCGTCGGCGGACAACATAATGCTGCTGTACGCCGCGGCGTGCCCGCTGTTCGGGATTTATCTGCTTTACGCGATCTATTCCAAAGCCCGGCTGGGCCAAACTTTCCCGATCGCCAAGTGGCTGACGGGAATCCAATCGTTTTACGTGGTCTACACCTTGGCAATCGGTTTCGGCACGGACCTGTTCGTGACCAACGGATCGATGTGGCGCGTCATCCTGACCTCGGGGACGATCGGGTTCGTTTGCACCTACGTGGGGTTGGTCGCGTTGATGATCGCTTACGCGGTAAACGACCATCTGGAATATTTCACCGTCAGTATGTTCAGGCACAAAAGAAGCAAGAGGCAACGCGTTCTGGGGCTGAATTTGGCCTTGACATCGGCCGTGGTCGCGGCGTCCGGCCTGACGACCGGGCTCGTGTGGAACACGCGGATCGACGTTTTGAACCAAAACGTCGCCCAACCCGACGGCCAGTTCTCGCGGAAGTGGTTCGAAGCCAGGCTCGCGGACGCCAACGACCCGGTGCTCGAGGCAATCAACCAGCTGCAGATCGTCAAGGTGCCCCAGGTCCCCGGGGCCGGGCCGGTATACCGCACGGTGACCCAGGACGATCCGCAGGAACAAAAACCCAAAATCATCCCGCATTCCTATTATTCGGACATCGCCCTGACGCTGCGCCTGAGCAACCTGTACACGTTCAGCTACGGGGAACACTGGCGCATCAGCCAATACAACAACTTCGTTTATTCGGACGCATGGATGAAAATCATGCAAAACGCGTCGATCACCGATTTGTTCTACGAAAACGTCCCCAACGCCGTCGCGAACATCGACGAGGTCATCGGCCAGGCGGTAAGCAACATCGCCAACGACAGGACGGTGACCTACCCGACGATCGCGCGCGACGCGGACAAGGCGATCGCGGGCGAACCGATCCAAAAGGGGATGTTCTGGGTCGAGGGGGCGCCCGATTTCTTGATTTTCAACAAGAACACGGATTACTACCCGCGGCTGGCGATCGCCAAAAAGCTGGCCGGCGCGCCCCAAGGTGATTTGTCCGGGTTCGTTTATTCGCAAGCGGATTTCGACCCGTCCGCGCAAAACAATGTAAACTTGGGCGGATACCAATTTCTCACCCAAACCCCGGACACGGTTTATTTTTACAACAACAAGACGATCGCCCTGACCGAGGTGAACGAAATCCTGAATGCGGCCAGATAGCAGTTTTTCGGTAATCATCCCCGCGCACAACAGCGAGGCTTACCTGGAAGCCGCCGTCGCCTCGGCGATTGCCGCCGAGCCCGACCCGGGCCGGTGCGAAATAATCGTGATCGACGACGGGTCGACCGACGGCACGCTAGAATTGGCGCGCGCCCTGGAAAAGCGTCATCCCGCCGTCCGGGCGTATTCCAAACCGAACGGCAACTGGGGATCGGTCGTCAATTACGCCGTGGCCAACAGGCTGCCGCGGAACGATTACGTCGTCGTCCTGGACTCCGACGACGTTTTGCACGAGAAATTCTTCGAGCGAGCGCGCAGGCACGCCAAAGGCGCGGACGTCCTGATGATGGGTCTGAGAATCCAGGGCAAAAGGTTCAGATACTACGCCAGCCCCCACTATTGGGCGTTCCGCCGCGAAGTCAAGCCCGACCGCCGTTTCACCCCCGCGTTCGCGCCGTTCTCGGCCGTGATCGCCAAGGCGCTTTTCTTCCAGGCGCCAAAGCTGGCGGAAAACGTCAGTTACCAAGACTACTTCCTGTTTTTCGCCCTGCTGCAAAAAGCCAAGACGGTCCGCTTCACGTACGCGTCCGCGGGGCTTTACAACAAATACCGCCCCGGCAACACGATGGGCGCGCCGTGGAGCGACGCGCGGTTCGCCCAGGAATTGCTGCTGCACGAAAGCATGCGCGGGATCGGTTTGTCCGAGACGCTCGTGTACCGCGCCATGATGTCCGGATACAAAAAGAAAGCCAAAGAAAAGAATTACCGAATCAATATGGACCGCGCGCCGCGGGCAAAATGGCTCCCGTGGTACGGGCGCGCCTTGTTTTGACTCCTGTATCGTTGTTATTTATATCGGTTTGTTAATGTTTCGCATTAACGCCAATGAACCAAACCCCAAAAAGAATACTGCTCATCGACATCCAAAACCACAACTACGCCGGCGGAATCGAGACCTACACCCGCAACCTGATGCCCGTCTTGCGCGATCTGCATTGCGAGATCGACGAATATTCCACGTGCGAGAACATCCAACGTAAGGTGTGCGAGCCGTTCGCTTACGTGCGCCAGATAGACGTCAAGCGCAAGAACCGGCTGCAGGAACTCAACCTCGCTGCGTTCGACAACAACCCGTTCGCGCTGATGAGAAACGCCTTGCGCGAGATGCGCGCGTTGCGCTACCAGGCCAGGCAACTGGAAACGATCGCCTCCGGATACGATTTGATCATCTGCAACCAGACCGTCCTGACCGGGCTGTCCCGAAAAATGCATCCGAACATCGTCTGGGTGCAGCACAACGACTTCAAGACGCTTAAGCGGATCGTCGCGTTCGCGCGGACGCTGGCGCGGCTTTTCTTGCGCCAGAACTTCCCGTACAAGGCGTTTTCCAACCAGGTCGTGTTTTCCGAGCGCAGCGAAAACCTGAGCAAACGGCTGTTCCGCGCGGGGGCCGCGCGGAAGACGTTTTTCCGCGTCGGTTTGACCGCCGCGCGCGGCGCCGCGGCGCACCCGTGGCTGGAACCTGGCCAAATCGACGCGAAGCGGCGCGGGCCGATCGTCGTCTTGGGGCGCGCGAAGGACGTGCGCCAAAAGCGCACCGACATCGCGAACCGGGTCGCGAAATGGCTGGACCGGCCCGTTTGCGTCTACGGCGAATACGACGAAAGGCTCGCGCGCAAATACAAAAACCTCGTTTTCAAGGGATCGTATTCGGCCGCGGGCGATTTGCGCAAGATTTTGGACGAGGCGGCGTTGGTTTTGATCGCCAGCGATTTCGAAGGCATGCCTTACGTCGGGATCGAGGCGATATCGAACATGACGCCGGTGGCCGTGCGCGACACTTTCGCGGAAGCCCGCAGCCTGGTCAAGCACGGCAACGGCTTGCTCATCGCCAAAACCGCGCGGCCCAGGCAGATCGCCCAAAGGATCGCGGCGCTTTTGAACGACAAGGAACGTTACGAACAGACGGTGGTTAACAACCGCATGTGGGAAAGCGAGCTCGATTACGAGACTTTCGCCAAAGGTTGGCGAAAGGTCCTCAAAGCGGTTTTGTAACGAAACCCGCTATTTTTTCTTGGTTGTTTTGAACGCGCTTGGTTTCAGTTCCTCGCGCATGATTTGCCTGACCGCGGGTCCAAGTTCCTCGTCAAGGACTTCTTTGATCGCGGGTTTGAGTTCTTGCCGCAAAACCGCGTTCTCCTTC
>CAZPGT010000050.1:0-5970 GCA_964586345.1 uncultured Mycoplasmatales bacterium
GCGAAGCGGACGCTTGGGCGGATCCAAAAGCGGTTCCCGTCCAAAACGAACCGGAGACTGCGGCTTTACATCGCCGCGAACCAATTCGATCGGATCCGCGATCTGTTGGTTCGGAACGACACAAGCGGCGTCTTGGACGGCGTCGCGGCCGTTTCCGTATCGCTAATAGGGAGAAAAGACAAATAGGCGGGCGCGCCAAAAAGCGGGCGGCGCCCCCGTTAGCGTCGTTGGTACCGTCTCTAGAGCGGCGCGAAATTAAAGCCGTTTTCTTTACAAAACGGCTTTGGTTGTTTAAAATATTGGTGTTTTGCTGGTTAACTGCTGCCGCTCGCGTCAGAGGAAAGTCCATGCTCACACGGGCTGCGACGCCCGTAGTTTTTATGTAGGTTTAATCCATAAGACCTAGCGCCGCACGCCGTGCGGTGACGGCGCGGATAGCCTAAAGCGGTTCGTTCCGTCATGGCGATTCCGCCTAAAGTGCCACAGAGACGAGCATTAATGAAAATTAATGGTGAAACGTTCGGTAAACCCCATAAGTGAGAAACCTAAATTTTGGTAAGGGAACGCGGTTCTGGGAACTTGAACCGGACCCGCGACGCGGCGCCCGCCGCGTAGATAAATAGTTAACGTCCGCGTTCCGCGGATACAGAACATGGCTTACAGGCAAAACAAAACAACCGCCTCACCGCGGTTGTTTTTTGTCGGCTTGTCCCGGCTTTTCGCGCCTTCGCCTACTCGTCGAAGCGGTTGCTGTCGAAAAAGTTGCTTTCCACGAAGCTTTCGGGATCGAAGTTCTGCACCTTGGGCAGGTCGTCCACGCTGCTGATGCCGAACAAATCGAAGAACTTGTCGGTAACCGCGTAAAGGAACGGCCGTCCCCAGGTGTCCGCGCGGCCAAGCTCCTGCACCAAACCGTGCTCGATGAGGATGTCCACGAGCCCGGCCGAATCCGCCGCGCGGATCTCGGCGATCCGCGGCCGCGTGCACGGCTGGTTGTAGGCGATGATCGCCAAAACCTCCATCAGCTTCGCGTTCAGCGGGTTCTTGAACTTCACGTTGGCGTAGCGCCTCATCTCGTTTTTGATCTCGGGTTTGGTTAGGAATTTGTATTTGTTCCCGTAATCCTTCACCGTGATGCCGATTTCCGCGTCCGCGTCGAACTTGCGCTGCAACCCGGCCAAATGCCCCTTGATCTCTTCCATCGTCAGCCTGGGCAGGATTTTGTGCAGCTCGGCCAAGGTCATGCCTTCCTTCCCCGCGACGAACAGCGCGCCCTGGACGATCGCCTTCACGTCAAGCTTTGGCTGCTCGGCGCGGCTCTTGCTTTGGGGGCGGGCCGCTTCCGCCTTGTGGCGCTCGAACCGTTCCGCCGCCGCGTCGCGGCCGGATCGGATCGGATCGGGGGACTGGCCCTTGGCCGCGTCCGGCCCGACGGGCCTCTTCGCCCGCGCGGGAACGTTTCGCGCCTTGGGCGCGGGCTTTTTCTTGTTGCTTTCGTCGTTACGTTTTTTGGTTGGCATTGGCTATTCTCCCTTCGTTCCGGCTTTTTTGCGCTTGGGCGGCCTCTCGCCGCCGTCGGGCCGGCGCTTCTTCATTTTCAGGTATTGGTCGCGGGGCACGTAGGCGGCGCCAAGCTTCTGTTTCAGGAACTCCTCGCGCTTTTTGCGGTATTCCTCGGCGCGCTGCTTGAGGATCTGTTTGCGGTATTCCTCGGTCTCGCGCTTGAAGTCCTCCTGGCGCTTGATCATCTGCTCGATCGTTTCCTCGGGTTCGCTTGTTTCGGGACGGCGGTTGAGCTCGATGTAAATTTCGCCGTCGGGGCGGTCCTGGAACAGGTCGATTTTCTGGTAACGGGTCAAAACCAAAAGGGCGACGAAGCACGTGACGAAGTACATCATGCTCATTTTCGCGGGGTCGATCGCGGCCAGCAAGTCGGACAGGCTCATCCGCTTTTTGGGGTAAGCGGACACGATCGCGAAAATCTCGTCCTGCACCTGTTCGACCGAAAGTTCCTGGATGACGATTTCGGGGCGGTTGGCCGCCTTGTTCCTCAGCCGGGCGAACACGCGCTGCATCGCGGCCAGCAGGCGGTCGGGGCTGACGTAGTTTGGCAAAGGCGCCTCGGGCAGGTCCGCGCCCGAGATCTGGAACGCGTTCCATTCGTCGGTCTCCTTCCCGTACATCTGCGACCGGGTCAGCTGCAGCTCCTCGAGCTTGGGAATCACCTCGCGGTAATGCTTGTACTCGATGAGGTGCCTCACGAGCCGGTCGCGCTCCCTGTTGTCGGACAGGTCCACGTCGTCTTGCGACTGCGCGTCGGCCGCGGGGATGATTCGCTTCGACTTGAGCTCGATGAGGTAGGTGGCCATGACCAGGTAGTCCGTGATTTGCTCGACGTCCGCGTCTTGCATTTTCGCCCTGATGAAAGCGAGGTATTGCGCGGTGAGCTCGGCCAGATCCAGGTTGAGCAAATCCATCTTTTTTTCCTGGATCAGCGCCAAAAGCAGATCCAGCGGGCCGCAGAAATGGCTAAACGACAGGTTGAAAACCCCCGCGTCGGGTTGCCCGCCCGGGGCGGAAAGGTTTTTCTTGCGGTAGAAAAAGACCTCGAACGTCTTGTGCTTCTTCGCGTCGACCAGATCGAACCCGCTCAGATCCGGGTCGAATCTGACGTCGCACTTGTAATCGTCGGGCAGCCGGCTGACGATGAGTTCGTCCGCGAACTCCCAGAACAGCTCGTAAGTCGCCTTGCCCCCGATGACGAAAACGTCCACGCCCGCGAAATCCCTCAGCACGCTTTTGGCGGTCTGGTAGCTTAGCGCCCGGGCCGGGATCGCGTCCTTGTGGCGCTTGGTCATGATGACGTTCGTCCGGTTTTCCAGAAGCTTGCCGATGGAAAGGTACGTGTTGTAGCCCATGACCACGACTTTGTTGGCCGTCGTTTTTTTGAAGTGCTCCATTTCCTCGGGGTTTTTCCACGGCAACGCGTTGTTTTTGCCGATGCCGTGCTTTCTGTCCGCGCACCAAATCAGCCTGACCATCGCCTAAACCGCCACCGCGCCCGCGATCTTGGGCCAGCATTCGTAGTTTTCCAGCGCGATGTCGCCGAACCCGAAGGCGAACAGGTCCTTGACCTTCGGGTTCAGCGCCACGCGCGGCAACGGCTTTGGTTCGCGCGAAAGCTGCAGCCGCACCTGCTCCAAATGGTTCTCGTAGATGTGCGCGTCGCCCATCACGTGCACGAACCTGCCGCACCCAAGCCCCGCCGCCTGGGCGGCGAGCATCGTCAACAGCGCGTAGGACGCGACGTTGAACGGCACGCCCAGGAAAAGGTCGGCGCTGCGTTGGTACAGCTGGCAGTGCAGCGCGCCGCCCAGCACGCGGAACTGGAACAGGACGTGGCACGGGGGCAGCGCCATCTCGCCCATCTCGCTTGGGTTCCACGCGCTGACCACGAGCCGGCGCGACAGCGGGTCGGTCTTGATGAGTTCCATCACTTCCCGCAGCTGGTCAACGCCCGAAAAGTCGCGCCACTGCTTGCCGTACACCGGGCCGAGGTCGCCCCATTTGCGCGCGAACGCCTCGTCGGCGATTATCGCCCGCCTGAACCATTCGATGCTTTGGCCCGCGTATTCGGGGGACTTGGCGAATTTCGCGAACGGCCACTCGTTCCAGATGTTCACGCCGTTCTCGACCAGCGGCCTGATGTTCGTGCTGCCGCTGACGAACCAAAGCAGCTCGCGCACGATGCCCGAGAAAAACATTTTCTTGGTCGTCACCAGCGGGAACCCGTCGCTTAAATCGTATTCGGCGCGCAAACCGAAGCACGACAGGGCTTTGACGCCCGTGCGGTTTTGGGTCGCCACGCCGCGGCTCAGGACGTGGTTGAGGATGTCTAGGTACTGGCGCATGGGATCGTTAACGCCTCTTGGCCTCGCCGCGGGCCTTCAGCTCCGCGTAAGCCGCGCTGATTTTCTGCCTCACGTTCTCGGCCAGCGTGTTCGACTGGACGTTGATGAAGGCGATCGGCTGGATCGCGGGCAAAAAACGCACGTACACCTTGTGGCCCTTCGGCCTCAGGGCCAAGCGCTTGCGCTTGTTGCGGTCCATCCGGTTCTGCGTGTTCCAGACCGCGACCGGAACGATCGGCGCGAAGGCCCGGTAGGCGACCTTCAGCGCGCCCGCCTTGAACTCGCCCAGCGCATCGCCGGACACGCGCGTGCCCTCGGGGAACACCGCCAGCGACACGCCCGCGCGCAAAAGCCTGTCCTGGTCGTCGATCGACGCGGCCATCTGGCGGATGTCGCCGCGGTCGATGAAGACGACGTCGATGAGCCGCAGGATTTTGCCGAAGTTTTTCTTCTGCAATTCCTTTTTGGCCACGAACGTCACCAGTGGGTGGTCCTTGTGGTTGTTCAGGATCTGGATCATGACCAGCGGGTCCAGGTTGGATTTGTGGTTGATGGCGAACAGCACGGGTTTCTTGGGCACGGCGTCCCAGTTTTCCTCGACGATCTTCACGCCCTTGAAATACATGATCCGGCTCGCGAGCAGATAGACGATCCTGAACCGTTCGTCGGGGGTGAACCTTTCGGGGTTCGCGGCGTACTGCCTGGACTTCGAGAGCGCGCTCAGGTAGCGGAACACGAAGCCCGCGCCCACGAACGGGAAACTCAGATACTGCAAAAAACGGATTAATCAGCGCATGCCGGGGGTCACGCTATCTGATCAGGTTGGTCTCGGCCACGCAGATCGCGGTGATGAGGTTGGCCTCGTACGCCACGGACAGGTGCAGGTTGATCGTCTGGTCGTCGACGAGGAAGCATTCGTACGTGCCGTTGATTTTCTTGATGTCCAGATCCGTGAACAGCTGCTTGACCTTCAGCGACTTGTAGATCGCCTCCTTCAGCGCCCAGCGGACCGCGAGGAACATGTTTTCCTTGTCCGGGTCGTTCAGCCCCATGTATTTGCTCAGCTCGTTCTCGGTCAAAAGCTTCTTGGCGAACTCGCCTGACTTCTTTTTCGCGATCCGGTTAATGTCGACCACGTCGACGCCAACGCCTAAAATCATCGTCATCGCTCCGTTAGTAAATCTCAAGTTTCTTCAGGATCTTGTCGATCGCCTGCTCGATGCGGCCCAAACGCTCCTCGCTCGCGGCGTTGCGCTCGTAGACGCTTTGCTCGATGTTCTGGATGCGCCGCATCATCGCCTGGTTGCCGTAGCCGTTGTTGTACAGGTCGTCGAGCTCTTTCTGCAGTTTCTTGATCAACGCGTCCTGCTGGTTGGTCTTTTCGCTGATCGAAGCGAAGTTGTTGATGCTGGTCAGATACCGGTTCAGGTTCTTTTCGTACTGGTAAAGCTTCTTGACGATCAGATCCAGGTATTCGTCGACCTCGTCCGCGTCGTAACCGTTGGAATTGGTCTGGCGGAACTTCTTGTTGTAAACGTCAGCGGCCGTCAGTTTGGCGATCTTGTCGTTCTCGTTAAAAGTCATCTCGGTTAACCTTCAGTGCTCGCGGCCGCGAGCAAAACATTTGTAACAATTTGCCGTTAAAGCAATTTAATATTGTATATTTTACTAATAATAAACCATCCGACCGACAATATTGTTGCAAATGCGCGATCACGCGAAAAGCCTTTCGAAAAAACTCACCCAGAAGCAGATCGCCCTTTTGGCCGAGAAACACGCCGCGGACCGGATCGACGATCCCAACCCCGCGGTTCTGTTCGCGTTCCGCGTGGGCGGGGTCAGGGTGACCGTCTACCGCACCAAGACCGTCCTGCTGCAGGGCGACGGGTGCGAGGAGGCGTTCGCCGCGCTTTTTGGCGGCCCGCCGCCCGCGGCGCGGGAGGCGGGGCGGCCGGCCCGGGAAAACGCCGTGGGCCGGCTCGGATCCGACGAGGTGGGCGTGGGCGACTATTTCGGGGGGATCGCGGTCGGGGCGGTGTACCTAAACGCGCGCGCCGAG
>CAZPGT010000051.1:0-5952 GCA_964586345.1 uncultured Mycoplasmatales bacterium
ATCCAAAAGCGGTTCCCGTCCAAAACGAACCGGAAACTGCGGGTTTACATCGCCGCCGACCAATTCGATCGGGTACGCGATCTATTGGTCAAGAACGACGCCAACGGCGTTTTGGACGACGTGATGGCCATTTCGGTTTCGCGGATGAAGCCGAAACGCACTAAAGCCGAATAGATTTTCGCTGATGTTTCCGCGCTGCACCATTACGAATCTATTTCAGGCACAAAACGCTTCGTCTCGAATTTAGGGCGCCATCCCGATTGGAAGGCAAAAACGGTTCATTGCGAAACGAACGGCCGTTCGCAATCCGCCGAACCGAAGCACAGTTTATTTTCGCGACATCAAATCGCGCGTTATTTTTTTACGTTGATTTTGCCCGAACGAACCGATTGAGCGGCGCGTACGCGTGCCTTGCGTCCGCCGATCCGTTTTTCGGAGATGCCCTATCCGACGCCGACGAAAACCGTTGGTTAAAGCGCGGACGCTGTTCGCGCCGCGCTCGGGTTGACTCAAAAAACCAATCACGAAAGGAGAAAAAAATGAAAGCAAACCGCGGAATGTTTTTGGAAACGATCATCAACCGCACGCTGGAGCATTACGAGGCGAGAAACGTCGCTTACATCTCCAAACGCCATTTGCCGATCAAAGTTTACGCTTTCGCCGGCAAGCGCGTCCAAGGATGGCTCGACGCGAAGACCCAAACGGATTATTACGGAGTTTTCAAAGGCAAATACCTGGATTTCGAGGCCAAGCAGACGAACACGGACAGTTTCCCGCTCAGCAACGTCCGTCCCCACCAGCTCGCGCACATGCGGAAGGTCTCGTCGTACGGGGCAATCGCCTTTTTCGTCGTCTATTTCCAGAAACACGACGAATTTTACCTGATGCGCCTCGCTGATTTCCTGAAGTACGTGAACGACCATCCCGACCGCAAGTCGATTCCCCACGGGCATTTCAAAAGCAACGCGATCCGTCTTGAATTGCTTTTCCCGGGGGTCTTGGATTTGCAAGATAACCTTGAGAGAATAATCGCCGGCGAGAAAACCGCCGAGCCCGTTTTTTAAACCAGAAAGGAGCCACGGACATGACAAAATGCGATTGCGCGTGCGGCCATTGCAAACTTTTGGAACTCGACAACCTGAAACTGCAGGACGAGTTGGCCAAGCTTTGCAGGCTGTACGTCAAAGACGTCAAACTGATCAGCAAGGAGATCGCGGCGCTCAAGCTAGAGATCCGCGCCGTCGAGGCGCTGAGACTCGGCAAAAAGCGCTTCAGCTAACGAAAAAATCACGACCCGCGTTCGGTCGTGATCGCTTTAGCGCGGCCGCGCCGCGGCTGTTGCCTTATTTCCGGCTCGACGCCTTATCGTCGTATTCCCATTTGGCTTTCAGCAAAACCGTTTCCTTGATGTCCTTGATCGGCGTGAATTTCAGGCGCGCCCGCGGCGGGACCTTGATTTGCTGCCCGGTCATCGGGTTTTTGGAGATCCGTTCTGACGACATGGAAATCTTGAACTTGCCGACGTCGGGAAGCTTGATTTCGCCTTCTTTTTTCAGTTCGCTTTTTAGCAGGTTGGTGTAAGTTGTGAAGACGTTCGCGACCAACTTGTGGGACACGCCGGTGACTTCGGCGATGATTTTGAATATTTCGGTTTTTGTCAACATGATTAATCGATCCCTTGAGGCAAAAGCTGCTCGCGGCAACACTGCCTGATGAAAGCATGCTGATAAAAATTATATTATAAATTATGGCGCCGAAACGCATAAAATTGGCAGAAATTTATCCTAAATTTCTTTTTTGTTCAAAAATGCAACTTTTGCCGAAATCTTTATTATAATGCTTTGTAATTCGAAAAGGCGCGCGTTTTTGCGTACCCGAAACCATATGGTCGAACGCGCCCAAGAACGCAAAATCCAGAGAAAAAAACCGAGTTCGTTTTTGACATAGGCAAGGTTTGCTATGGCCAACAGCAGTTACACGTCCAACGTCAGCAAGGCAATAAAGATTTTCAACGACGTCTGCGCGGACCAGAACCAGAAATTGGAATTCATCAAGGAGGTTTTCGAGACCGACGGCGCGGCGAACATGAATTTCGACCTGGACAAGCTGAAGCAAATCATGGGGCTGGTCGCGCCCGCGGATCTGGCGGACGACACCGCGGCGATCAAGGACTATTTTTACAAAAACCTGGACGCGGTGTCCAAATGCGACAGCCTGCAGGATTTGATCGTGCTGTTCAAATCGAACCAGGAAATCATCGACGAGTTCTGCATCTCCTACCTCACGTTCAAGCATTACATCGATTTCGTGGACAGCGAAAAACCCCGCCTCGTGAAAATCCAGAACGCGATCGCCAAGCAGATCGCCGATTACGTCTCAGGTTCGATCGGCAACGCGCTTTAGCGTATTTGTGGTATAATACACTTGCAATAAACCAAAGACAGTAACGAACCGGTTTCGCGTCGGTTTTAATAACGTTACCGAGGGATAAGCTCTTTTTTCGCATCCGCTTTGGACAGTTTGCGCCCGAAGCGGGATTTTGTTTATTGCGCCTTCAACCACCATTATCTTGAGGAATAGCAATGCGAGCAGTCATCCAGGCAAAGATCGAGCAGATCAACGAGCTCGCCCAGGTTTTGTCGGCCGCCAAGTCGTTCGTCATCTTCGAGTATTCGACCATGACCGCCTTGGAAGCCAGCGCGCTGCGCCGCAGCCTGACGAAGGCGGGCAACAGGATGTTGGTCGCCAAGACGAACATCATGAGCCGCGCTATCGCCCAGGCGAACATCGCCCTGGAACCAAGCCAACTGACCGGCCAAATCGCGATCGCCCTGGGATTGGGCGATCCGTTCCAGCCGATCAAGGCGGTCCACAAATTCGTCAAGGAAAAAGACAAAGTCAATTTCCGCGCCGGGTTTTTGGAAGGCAAGGTCCTGGGCGTGGCCGAACTGAGCCAAATCGCGCTGTTGCCTTCGCGCGACGAGCTGTACGGAATGTTCTTGTCCGTGCTCCAGGCGCCGCTGCGCAAATTCATGCACGCGCTCAAAGCGGTGAGCGAACAGAAATAATCTTTTAATCGGGGAACCCATCCATCATGGCAAAAATGACAAAGGAACAATTCATCGAAAGTCTTAAGGAAATGACCTTGGTCGAAATCAACGACGTGATCAAGGCGATCGAGGAGGCGTTCGGCGTGTCCGCCGCCGTGCCGGTGGCCGCCGCTGCCGCGGCGCCTGCGGCCGCGGCCAGCTCCGAGGTGTCCGTGGTCATGACCGCGGTCGGCGAGAAGAAAATCGACATCATCAAGCTTTACCGGGAAATTTCCGGTTTGGGGCTGATGGAAGCCAAGGCGGCCGTCGAGAAGACCCCTTGCACGATCAAAGAGAACATCAAGCCCGACGAGGCCGCCGAGCTCAAGAAGCGCTTCGAGGCCGCGGGCGCGACGATCGAAGTCAAATAGCGCTTCCGGGGCACGTTTTCCATGGCAGTTCAACAGCGGCGTTCGAGCAAGCACCGCCGCGACAAGAGACGCGCGCACGACGCTTTGGCGGCGCCTACCGTCGGCGCCTGCAAAAAGTGCGGGAAAATCAAGCGCGCCCACCGCGTCTGCTCGTGCGGCATGTACAACGACCTGCGCGCGACGAAGGGACGCTAGGCAAGCAGCATGCGCGACCAGGATCCAGCAGCGCCGCGGGCCGAGAACACGGTTTTCATCCAGACCAACGATTCGGACCGGCCGGTCAAGAAGATCGTCATCGACCAGATCGACAACAACAAATACCAGAACGTCAAAGTCACCGGCAGGCTGAATTGGTTTTACGCCGTGTGCTCGGCCACGCTTTTGGTCATCGGGGTCTTTTTGGGCATCTCCCTGTGTTGCCTGTGCATCCTGTACGCCTAACCCCATCCGGTCCCGCCCCCGCGCGGGACCGGTTTTTTTTATCGTCCGCGCGATTTTGTTTGCCGGATTCGCCCCGGTTTCGCTTTTTGGGCGCATAATCACCCAAAGCAAGATCGGGGGATTGGGACGCCTTGAAAAACAAACGCCGCTTCAAGCGCAAGGGCGTCAAAATCGCGCTGTTCGGGGGCGCGGTCGTTTCCGCGGCCGGCCTGGCCGCCGCGCCGTTCTCTTTCGATCCGCCCCGGTTGCTTCTCGCCAAGCCCAACGGGGACCCCGGGGTCAGGATCGACCCGATCAACGTACGCGGCCCGGACGCCGCGGTGTGGCTCGTTTACCTTGAGGGGTACACGGAACAGGACCGCGAGAGCTGCGCCGCGCAGGCGCGCGCCGCTTTCGACGCGATTTTCCGGACCGAGCCGATGGCCAGCTTCCAGAACGACATCAACGTCTACGCGGTCAACACGCTTTCGCGCACCGCGTGGACGGGCGAGCCGGGGCAGGACACCTATTTCGACGTCCGGCGGCAGGATCCTGGCTACCGTCCCCGGATGAACCAAAAAAGCAAGGACCGCCTGAACGCCTTGCGCGGCAAGATCCAAGGCGTCTACCTGGACCCCGGGGCCAAGGTCGTCGCCCAGACGATCCTGGTCAACGGGTCGGTATCCGAATTCAGGTCGTTCGCCGCGGACGGGTACGCGTTGGTGTGCGCCCGGTCCGGGCAAGGCAACCTGGCGAACGTGATCCTGCACGAGGCCGCGCACGGTTTCGGGCTGAGCGACGAATACCCCGAGGCGCAGGCGGAGGCGACGGCCAACGCCGCGCCGTCGCTGGCCGCCGCCCAGGACTCGTGGGGCGCGTTCGCGGGCCAACTATGGGTCCTTGGCGACCGACAGACCGAACTGGGTTATTTTCCGAGCGGCGAGCCGCCGCAGCGGCCGCGTTACGTGCCATACGATCCCAAAAGCGGCTTCAAATGCGTCATGCTGTCGACCGTCGAGCGCGACCCGGTCTTTTGCCCGGTGTGCGAGTATTACCTGTTCGACGGGATTAATTCGCGCATCGCGCGCAAACGCCAGGTTTATTTTTCCGATCCCGCGGTCGGTTCGGCAACCAAGACCGATCCCGCCTGGTTCAGCGCGGCGTTCCGGAACTACGCCAACAGACCAATCGCGATCCGCGTCGCGGTCGGGCCCAAATCGGGGCGCAAGGGCGGCTTTTCGCAAGGCTTCGAATTGCCCCTAAGTGCCAAACCCCAGAAACTGGAATTAGGGACGGCCCGCGCCGGGGCGTTCGCTTCGGGTTCGGCCGAATGGACGGTCACGGACTCCGGGACGGGATGGGCAATCTGCGGATCCGCTGTCAAGACCGCGCGCGTTTTCGTCTCGTTCGCCAACGAATCGGGCCGACCCCTGCCGCCCGAAGCCGCCCGCCCGTACGTCTTGACGCTCGCGGCAGGGCAAGACCACCGAATCGGTTTGCCCACGCTGGCCGGATACGTTTTCGTCGGCGACCCCGCCCTGTTGCGGATCGACGGCCTGAAGCGCGACTTGACGGTGACGTTGCGCTACGACGCGCTGTAACCGGCCCCGCGCCCGGCGCGGCCCGCCTTCCCGGACGGGGACAAAACGCTTGGGTTTGCATCCCAGGGCGGATTGTGATATAATGATCTATATATATATATATATACCCGATATATAGCTATATATATACCTAATATTTAGTTTTTGATTCAAAAAAAGACGTTTATTTCAAGAAGATAAACACGAAGATTAAAAGTTAATATGACCAAATTCAAGCACTTCAAGCATGCCAGGTTTTTTGGTTTGGCTGCTTTGTTATCTTTGGGTTTGATCACCACGGTCGTGGCGACCAGCCTGACGACCGCCCCACAGGCGAATCAACCCAGCAAACTAGCGAACCGCGCCGCCTTTCAGAACGCGGAACCCGAAGCGAAGCCGCTAAGCGGCGTCGCCGACCTCAAGATAACGTCGCAGACAGTCTCGGAGGGCAAGGTTAGCGGGGACGAAATCACCGACAGCCTGGGCAATTTC
>CAZPGT010000052.1:0-511 GCA_964586345.1 uncultured Mycoplasmatales bacterium
GCCCAGTTCGTCCAGCTTCGCGCGGAAATCGAAATCGACGGGGCACTCGAAAAACAGCTTCTCGTTCGTGGTCGGGTGCGAGAACTCCAGCTGGTGCGCGTGCAAATATTGGTTGTACCTGGGATCGAGCGACTGCCCCTTGATGCCGTACAGCGGGTCGTTGACGATCCAATGCTCGATGAAGGCCATGTGGACGCGGATTTGGTGGGTGCGCCCCGTCAGCAGCTCGCATTTGACCAGCGCGTGGCGGTCGGTTTGGTCCAAGACGTAGAACTTGGTGACCGAGCGCTTGGGGTTTTTGGCGTTCAGCACCGCGAACTTGATCGACTGGCCGCCGGCGACCCTGCCGATCGGCGCGTCGATCGTGCCCATCAGCTCGCCGAACGGGTAATGGACGATCGCCAGGTAATAGCGTTTCATTTCCCGGGCGGCGATCTGGCGCTGCAAAACGTCCAGCGCCGCGAAGTTCTTCGCGGCGACGATCAGCCCGGTCGTGTCCTTGTCCAAACGG
>CAZPGT010000052.1:521-3649 GCA_964586345.1 uncultured Mycoplasmatales bacterium
GGACCGGGATTTCGCGTTGACGTGGTGCGTCAAGGCGTTGACCAGGGTCGTGCGCTGGTCGTGCGCGGTCGGGTGGGTGATCAGGTTTTTTGGCTTGTTGACCACGATCAGGTCTGCGTCCTCGTAAACGACGTCCAGATCCAGCGCGTACCCCTCAAGCGGGCGCGCGGCCTTCTCGAACGCGTCCGCCGCCAAGTCGACGGCGATCGCGTCGTTTGGTCTGAGCGGCATGTTCGCTTTGGCCGCGACCGCGCCGTTCACCGCGACGCGGCCGCCCAGGATCAGCGCCGCGACCTTGGTGCGCGAGATTCCCAAAAGCCGCGCCAGGTAAACGTCGATCCGCTTTTGGGGTTGGTCGACGACGAACCGCGAGCTTCCCACCGTTATCCCCCCGCGCCTTCTTTGGTCTCGGTCCCGCGCCTGGCTTTTTTGGCCTGGACGACAAAAAAGATCCCCGCGCTGGCGAAAAGGCCGACGAACCCGACCGTGATCGCCGAGTCCGCGAAATTGAAAATCGCCCCGCCGAACCAAAACTGGAAATAGTCCAGAACCACGTTCGGGGCGAGGCCCGCCGCGGCCGACGACGCGCGGTCGAAGACGTTGCTCAGCGCGCCGACGCAAATCAGCGACAGAAACGCCAAAAACTCGATCCGGGCGACGAAAAGCAGCGAAACCGCGAAAAGCAGCGCCAAAAAGGACTGCAGGAAATAAACCAGCGCCGTGCTGTCCTGCAGCTGCCCGAACCCGATGCCCGAGTTGGTGATCACGTTGATGTTGATGAAACCCGTGTTTTGGACCGTGCCCTGGCCCAAAAACGGCGCGAAGCGCGCCCGCAGGCCGAAAACGGTCGCGAAGACGGCGGCCGCGACCGCCAAGAACAGCAACGGCTTGATCGCGATCGCCCGTCTCGGGTTGGCTTTCCTGAAACTTGCGGCAACCCATCCGAAAAAGGCCCGCATCCTTGGTTTGGTGGCGTTCATGGATTAAGATTATATATTAAATATCCGCCGCGGCGGACAAATAAAAGCCCCGGCATCCGTTCCGGGGCTTTCGTCTTAATGGTGCCGAATACAAGAATCAAACTTGTCTCTAATGCTTACCATGCATTTGTTTTGTCACTAAACTAAATCGGCGCGAAAAAGAAATGTTATTTCTTTTGGCGTTTGGACTGCTTCCGCGTTTTGTGGCGCCTGATCTGGTCCAGCGTCCGGTCGATGACCTTGTTGATCGCCGTCAGCACGTCGGGCTCGTTGTCCTCGGAGCGCAGGATGGCGCTGGCCCCGATGAGGCGCACGTTCAGGCGCACGGTGAACGTGTTCTCGCGCGGGTAATAGACGATCTCCGCCTTAATTGTATCAGCGTCGACGCTTTTGAACCGCAAAATTTTGGAAAGTTTGCTTTCGAAAAAATCCCTGACGGCGGGCGAGGCCTTCGTGTCTTTCCAACGAATCGTGAACATGGCCTATTTTCCTTTCTTCGGGTAGTGCAGCCGCTTCGCGACCGCGGCCGCGTCGGATTTGGAGCTGAGCGTTTGGATCACCTGCAGCGCGAAATCGAACACGTGCCCCGCGGACATGGCCGTGATGAAGTTCTGGCTGACGACGATCGGGTCCTTGCAGTAGCCGTCCTTCAGTTTCTTCGCGTCGTCGGGGTAGCAGGCGACCTTCGCGCCGTTGAGCAGCTTGAGCTCCGAGAAGACGATCGGCGACGAGCAGATGCCCAACAGCCACTTTTTCTCCTCGTTGAACCGGTTCAGGTGCTCGATGAGCTTGGGTTCGAGCAAAAACTTTTCGTGGCCCTTGCCGCCGGGAAGGAAAATCGCGTTGTACTGCTTCAGGTTCGTTTTGTCGATCGTCTGCGTGCATTTGATGGAGACGCCCCCCTGCAGCAGCACCGAATTCTTCTTCTCGATCGAGATCAGATCGACCACGAAATGGCCGCGGCGCCAGATGTCCACGGGGACGATGAGCTCCATGTCCTCGACCCCGGTCGCGACCATCGCGGCGATCCGGATCTGTTTTTTGAGCGGCTTGGCGCGCAAATTGGTTTTCTTTTCCATGGGGTTTCCTTCCGAAGCGGCGCGAGCCTACGACTTTTTCTTGTCGGCGGGGGGCGCCTCGCTTGGCTTTTTCTCTGGTTCCTGCTTGTTTTTGTCCTGCGGCTCGAAAAAATTCTTGAAGCTGTCCAGCATCTTGCGGTAGAAGTCCTCCGTGCCGATCTCGCCCGGGTTGAAAAACGTCTCGAGCTTGTCGCGCAGCTCGCTGACGAAATCGTCGCCGATGTTCTCGAGCGCGACCGCGCTTTTGACGTAGTTGCGCACCACCAAGACCACGAATTGCTCGATGGGCGTGGCCTCGGGCAGCTGCCCGCCGCTGATCGCGCGGGCGAGGCATTTCTCCAGGTGCTCGTAGGTTTCCTTATCGATTTCGATCGTCAACTGGGTTTTCTTGGAATCGGCCATTGGCTGTTTTTCCTTGCGAAAAGCGCGGATCGCCCGCTACTGGGGTTTCTTGTCCGCTTGCTTGGCCGTCCCGACCGGCTGGGTGCGGGCGACTTGCTGGGCGCGCGCGGTTTGGGCGACGCCGACGGGCTGGGTGCGGGCGGCTTGCTGCTGCTGTTGCTGTTGCTGCCCGGCCACGGTCGCGCGTTGCTGCTGGACGACGCGTTGCTGCTGCGCGGCGCGCAGTTGCTGTTGCTGGCGCTGCTGCAGCGTCAGCTGCTGTTGGCTGGTCGCGGAGGCGGAGGTGGTGCGCTGTTGGGTCACCTGCCCGGTCGCGGCCATCGCCTTCGGCGCCAACGACCCGTCGCTGACGGTCACGCCCGCGTGGCGGATCACCTTGCCGTGCATCGCGTACCCGGACTTGACGACCTCGACCACCGCGTTCTTCGGCAGGTGGGACTTGACTTGGTCCATGGCGGACATCTTGTGCTCGTTGAACGGTTCACCGGGGTTGATCGCGATCCGCTTGATGTCCAGCTGCTCGAGCCATTTGACGAATTGGTCCAGCGCCATCTTGAACCCGGCCACGTAGTTTTTGACGGCGGGATCCTTGTTCGCGACCTTGTTGGCGATCTCCAGGACGTCGATCACGTTGATCGCGCCCGAGGACGCCTTTTCCATCGCGTAC
>CAZPGT010000052.1:3659-5789 GCA_964586345.1 uncultured Mycoplasmatales bacterium
CGTACTTCTTCGCGTCCTCGATCTCTTGCTTCTTGCGCGTGTCGATCTCGGCGATCTTCGTGGCGATCTCGCGCGTCGCCTTGTCCTCGAGGTTCTTGACTTTCTTTTGGATTTCCTCGTTCGCCTTGCCAGCGCCCGCGGCCAGCGCGTCCTGGACGGCCTTTTTGTGCAGGTCGTCGATTTCGCGCACGAACCTCTCGAGCTCGTCGGTGATCGCCTTTATCTTGGCGCTGTTGTTGTCGGCGATGAACGTCTTGAGGCTTTGCAGCTTCAGATCGAACGTCGCGGGCGCGGCGGCCTGCTGGGTCTTTTGCAGCGGCTTGGCGTCGGTCGCGCCTTGGGTTTTATTTGTTTCCGCCATGGCGTTTTCCTCCCTTGTTCGCGGTTTTGGTCTTTTTGATTCGCTTGCGCTCTTTCTTGGTTAGGCGGTTGCCGCCGGCCGAAGCCTTGCCCCCGCCCTCGGCCACGTTCGCGCCGATGATCGACACCTGCGCGGCGGACAGGTCGCGGAACTTGACCTTGCTCAGATCCGAGAAGTCCTGCGGGCGCTTCGCGCCGCGGTTGACCCAAAGCGCCTCGAGCTCGCCAGCCAGCGACCTGACGTATTTGCTGACGTTTTCGTTCTGGTAGGCGGGGATGTCGGTCAGCCTCATGTCCTTGCTCAGCTTGCTGACGTTCGCGTACTTGACCTTGATGATGAGGTCGCTGGCGGGCTCGATGCGGTTCGTGTCGGGGTTGACGTGCTCGGGCAGGCCGTGGCCCTCGACGAGGATGATGTCGTTGTTCATCAGGCCGCTTTTGACCTTGAGCTGGCAGACCTCGGTCAGCGTCGGCACGAGGATGTGGCCGCCGACCGCGGCGATGAGCGGGTCCACGAGCGCGACGGTGATCACGTCGTTGTTGGGCTGCACCTTGAAGAACTTGCTTTCGACGACCTCGTAGATGATCTTCAGGTCGCCCTTGATGAACGCGTTGTGGATGTGGCCGAACCCCGGGTAGATGTTCTCGAACGTCAGTTTGCTGGTGACGGGCAGATTGACGTCCAGGTTGATGAGTTCCTTGCAGTACGTCTTGCCTTTGCATTGCGCGCACGGCTTGGCGATGAGCCGGCCGTAGCCGTTGCACGTCTTGCAGTTCCACATGAGCGTTGGCGACTGCTTGCACCCGAAGCACTTGTACACCGAGTCCTCGGCTTTCGGGTCCCCGCCAGCGCCCTCGCACAGGCTGCAGGGGATTTCGCGGTAGTAGCTGATCGTCTTGCTGTTGTCGGTCAGAAGCAGGATTTGGTCCAGCTTGATGTGGTATTCGATGTTAAGCTCCTTGCGCTTGCTGATCTGGAACAGCGAAATCGGCTTGGCGTCAACGAGCTCGCCGGTCGTCTCGTCCTTCACCTTCGTCGGCAGGGCGCTGAAATCGAGTTCGGGGAAGTCGAATTCCCTTTTGTCGATCGTGTAGTTGTTGACCTTGCTCAGAAAGTTCTCGTCGTTGATGATCGTCGTCTCGAAGTGCTCCATGCTCAGCAGCGGGTCCGCGTCGCTGAACGCGGCGAACGTGTCGGGCGCGAAGCCGTCGCTGCTGAAATCGGGCTCTTCCACGATCGTGGTCGGGAACGAGTCGAAGCCGGGCACGGATTGGGGCTTGGAGTCGCCAAAGTCCGGATCGAAGTCGTCGACGCTTTGCAGGTCGTAGCGGCTGACGTCGGGCATTTGGAAATCGATGTCGTCGATGCCCGGGATTTTGAACGTGGCGTCGCTTTGCTGCTCCGGAGCGATTTGGATGTCGGGTTCTTGCTCGGGCTCGGATTCTTGCGCAGGGGCGACTTGCGGCTCTGGTTCGGGCTCGGGCTCGGGCGCTGGGGCAGGGGCGGAAGACGTTTGCTGCTCTTGCTGGATTCGGGTCATCGAGCTGATGAACGACAGGTCGAACGCCTTGCTCATCCCCGCGTCGTAAAGCTCTTGGGTCTTTGGCTTGGCGGGTTCTTCTTGCTTCGCCTGCTCTGGTTGCTGTTGGGCTTCCTTCGGCTCTTCTTGCTTTTGCTCCGCTTGGGGTTGCTCGCTCGCCTTGCGGCGCGACAGGAACGACAGGTCGAACGCCTTGCTCATCCCCGCGTCGTAAAGCTCTTGGGTCTTT
>CAZPGT010000053.1:0-5773 GCA_964586345.1 uncultured Mycoplasmatales bacterium
GAGCAACGCCGGGTCGGCGACGATTTCGCTAGGGGTGCGGCGCAACAGGTCTGCGTCGGACAGCGTTTGCCTGTCGACCGCGGTCACGGAACCCCAAAGGTCGGCGTTGTCTTGGATCGACGAGCTTGCCGTGTTTAGGTCGATCGTCTTGCGCAAAACGGTGTTGATCGTCAGGACCGCGTCGTTTTGTTGCAGGAAGATGAAGTTGTCGCCCAGGTAGACCAGCGCCTTGGACAAAGTGTTAGGCGCGGAGAGCATGTAGTATTGGCTCAGGCTGAACGCGTTGTTGGTCTTCGCCTTGATGACGTAGCTCAGCGACGCCTTGTTCCCGTCCTGGTAAGTGATCATCCAGGTGTCGCTGCGGTACGACACGGAAACGAGTTTGTCGAAATGGTTCAGGCTCGTGGTCTCGTCGGTCAGGCTGGCAACGTAGTTTTCCACGCCGTTGTCCAAGTCGGCGATCGGCACGGCGCCAAGGCCGGGAAGTTCCGTGAGCGAATAGGAGAACGAGAAGATGTATCCGCGCACGATGACGGTCGCGCTGACCTGTTGGTAACGGTATTGCGTGTTGCTAGTGGCCAGTTCGACTACGTTCGTGGTCAGTTCGGGGTTGAACGAAATCAGTTTTTGGCTGGCGGAGTTCGCCCAACCGTCGGCGCTGAACGATTCGGGGTCCGTGGTCGGGTTGAGGTTGGTCAAAGTCCGGTTGAACCCGGATCCGTCGGTGGTGGTCTGAGGGTGGTAACCGTCCAAACCCGTCCCGTTGCCGCTAGGCTTAAAGCCGGGTCCCGGGGCGGGTTGCAGCCAGGTCGAAGGCACGTGGAAAAATTTGGTGCCGAAATCGAACCGCTGCCAACCGCTTCCGGTCTTCAGGCAATTGAACAAAGCGAAGTTGTTCAACGTCGTGGCGTTGTTCGTCCCGATCGTGAAATAGGTGTTCAGCCAAATCTTTTTCGTCGCGTCGAAAGTCCAACTCGATCCGGGGGACGCGACAACCGGCTCAAGCGCCAAAGTCGCGGCGACATCGCTGGTCATCACCGGGAAAACGGTGATGGACTGGATGGCCGAGAACGGGTATTTGAACCATGTGTGGTTCACGACTTCGTCGGTCGAATTGTTAAGGATGTTCGAGAATTCTTCAAACGAAGCGTTTAGCGATGACGCGCTCACCAATATGCGGTTGTTCCCGTATTTTGCGTCGCTTTGTGCTGCGTTTTCCTGAAAATTGGTATTCAAATTGTTGACGGTGTTTTGTTCGCTGATGTCGTTCGGCCATTTCCGCGTCGACACGTGATCGGGGGTCCCGTAGGTTCCTTGCTGGATTTGCTGATATGTCGGGGATTGGGGTTGGCCGGTCCCGCCATCCGTGATGCCCTTGCCGTACAATCTCGCGTTGTAGTCGCTGATGTTTGGCTGCATCATCGCCAAAAACACGTAGGAACGGCTGTCGTTCGCGTTCAATTGGTTGGTCAAGGTTATCGTCTTCGCGCCGCCGACGTACCAAGCCAGGTTGGAGACGAGGTTGTATTGCTGGAATGGTAGATAGAAAGCTTTTTTCGGGGCGCCGCCGTTCCATCTGCTACCCGCGGGAACCTCGGGCCCGTACATCGCCTTCAATTGATCCGTGGTCGTGTTGTTTGTAGGGTCGAAATCGTAGTTGGAGTACAGCAACGCCTCGGTTTGGTGGTTCGCCGTCCCGTCGATCTTGACTTTGAAATCGTAGAACCAGAAACTTTGGTAATTGTTGCCGCCGAAAATCAAAATCATCTTCGATTGGGTCGCCTGGTCGAACATGTAGACCATGTTGTTTAGGTTGCCCAAATAAACCTGGCGCAGCATGTAATAATCGGTTTGGGCGGGCTCGCTTCCGGCGGGATCGATCTGGTCGTTTTGGGTCACTTTCCCGGTACAGTCGAACAGACGGTAAATCACCGATTTGGAATTGCCGTTGACGTAAACGTTTGTGCCGCCTGTGTCTTGCGCGGACGACACTCCGGTTTTCGTGCGCATCATCGACAACGAAGCGTTCTCGTCTTTTTGGGTCACCGCGTCTTCCACGTAAACGTCTTGCCAGATGTTTTGGCTGGATTTGGTGTCTTGCGCCGTTAGCGGTGCCAAATCGAGCTTTCCGCCGGCGGCGGTGGAGTTCGCCACGTTCGAATTGCCATAGGAGCTCGCGTTGTTAATCTTGAAGTCCGGCAAACCCAATTCGTAAACGTTGCGCCGCTCGAAGCTCGACCCGGTGTCGAACAGCACGACGACCTTGCCCGGGTTGGTGACGTCGAAATTCGTGCCCGCGGTGTCCCCTCCGGTTTGGGGTTGGATCGTCACGGCGCTGTTGACCAACAACGCGTAATAATAATTGGGATCGGTGGTGTCCGCAACGATTTGGCGAACCACGTAATTGTCGAAGTCGCTTCCGAATTCGAAATGATACAGGTATTGCAGCTGATAATTCAATTTCGCGATTTTCGGCTTGGTTCCGGTGTCGCTTGAGGCGGTGAATATGAAGTTGCCAAGGCTGTCGGTAATCTCGTCCCCGCTCACCTTTCCCTCCGAAACGGTCTGCGACGTTATCTTGAGATCAGCAACGCTGCTTAACGCTTTCGCTTCCGGTTCGGCGTTAACGAAGGCCGCTTTGTTGCTTATCGCGTTGGATTGGCCGGTCTTCGGCGCCGTCGTCAGGCTGGTGGCGACGACCGTGGCGATCAATCCGAACGAGAGCAAAGCAGCCAAGCCAAAAAATTTGGCGTGCTTGAATTTGATCATGTTTCCGTTGAATCTCCAGTTTGCTTTCGGAAAAAACAAACATTTCTCATGTTATTAAATGCACTAAATTTAACGGTAATAATAACTTTAACACAGATGCATACCATATTCAACAAAAGTGCGATATTTTTTGGCCCTTGCCGCGGCGACGCGAAACGCTGCGGGAAAAACCGTTTTTCGCGCGCTCACGAGCGCGCGCTTTGACTACATGTAAATCCACGTGCGCGCGCCGTTTCTTCCTTAAGCGGGAAGCAAAGCTTTCCATGCGCGAAACAACGGTGCGTCTTCGCTCGCGCGCCGTCGTTTTTTTGCCGGCGGAACGCGCAAGCAAACGAGCATTTTTTGCCGCGGCAAGCCAAGCGCAAAACCCGTTCCGAAAATTCGCTAAGCACATTTTCCCAACTTTGAAAAAAATAAATTATTTTATATGTAACTTTACTTAACTCATCGGATTGCACAAAACCCTATGAAAAGCAAAAAAGTCAAAAACTGCTTTCATTGCGCGCCGGAAGGATTCAACATCGAGTATCTGCGCGACAACGTCTGCGGTTTGGTGGAGAACAAGAAAATACCGTCCGAAAGGGTGATCACGATCAAATCGCCGATCGACCTTGAGGACGACGGCAGAATCTGCGCGATGGGCGCGGCCGACGTGAAGGCGGCTTACGAATCCGCGCACGCCGCTTTCGCGTCATGGAAAAAGACGGAATTGGCGAAACGCAAAAAAATCTTGGTCAAGTTCGGGGAGCTGCTCGAGGAAAACTACCAGAACTTGGCCAAGCTCATCGTCAACCACGTGGGCAAAAGCCTGAAGGACGCCGTGATCGAGATCAGGCGCTCCGTCGAATACATCCACGAGACGATCAAAGTCTACGAGCAGATGGCCAAGCGCCCCAAAGTGATCGGCAGCGAGATCCACGGAATCAAAAACAAGACGGGATATTTCACGCGCGAGCCGCTCGGCGTCGTTTTGGCGATTACCCCGTTCAACTAACCTGTTAACCTGTCCGTCTCCAAAATCGCGCCGGCGCTGATCAGCGGCAACACGGTCGTTTTCAAGCCGGCCACCCAAGCCGCGATCATCGGCATCAAGATGACCGAGCTGCTCATCCAGGCGGGGATCCCCAAAGGCGTGTTCCATTGCATCGTCGGGTTCGGCCGCGACATCGGCGACGCCTTGATAACCGATCCGCGGATCGCGATGATCTCGTTCACCGGCGGCACGCAGGTGGGCAAGGAGATTTTGGCCAAATCCAAAGTCGGCAACGTGTCGCTCGAGCTCGGCGGCAAGGATCCCGCGATCGTTTTGGCGGACGCGGATTTGAACGCGGCCGCAAGCGAAATCGTCAAGGGCGCTTTCAACTATTCGGGGCAAAGGTGCACCGCGATCAAGCGGGTTTTGGTCGTCAAACCGGTGGCCGAAAAACTCATCAAGCTGCTGAAGGGGTTGATCGAGGAACTCGTGATGGGCAACCCGATCCAAAGCCCGGACATCGGGCCGTTAATCGATTTGGCGTCCGCCGAATACGTCGAAAGCCTGATCAACGACGCCAAAAAGCAAAAGGCCGTGATCGTGACCGGGGGGCGTCGCGAACGCAATTACGTCCAACCGACCCTGATCGCGAAAGTCACCGAGAAGATGCGCATCGCTTGGGAGGAGCCGTTCGGGCCGGTCTTGCCCGTCATTGAGGTCAAGGACGCCAAAGAGGCGATCCGGATCGCGAACGCCTCCGAATACGGGCTGCAGGCTTCCGTGTTCACCAAAAAAGAAAACGTCGCGCGCGAAATCGCGGACCAGCTCGACGTCGGGACGGTGAACTGGAACAAGGCTTCCGCGCGCGGGCCGGACATTTTCCCGTTTTTGGGAATCAAGAGTTCGGGCGTGGGGGCGCAAGGCATCGAGGACGCGATCGTGTCCATGACCCGCTACAAAGGGTTCGTCGCCAACAAATAATGGCAAAAAAACGTGGGGCGAACCGCCCCACGTTTTTTTTTGAATGCCCGCCGAGCAAGTAGTTTGGTTTGGTCCGCAGCGCGACGCGGCGGTCGCGGTTGCTTTTTTTGGCGGGGTTTAAGCCCGAAACAAAATTTTTCGCAGTTGGCGCCGCGAAAAGACGCTTAAAATGCTTCCGAAGCCGAAAACGAACAAAGCGTTGGCCAAAACCAGCGAGATGACGAACACCCACGACGCGAATTTTACGAACATAACGAATTCATGGAAAGCCGCGGGGCTGGCGATCGTGGTCATGTCTAGTATGAGAAATCCGCAGAAAACAATCAACGTCCCGACTAGGAACGACAGATAGCACAAACTGAAAATCGCCGCGGCGGCGTTTATCCTTTTGATCGAACCGTTCCTTCCGAACAACCGGAAAACGAGACTGATCGTCCCGACGTACCAAATCCCGCAAGCGAACATGTATTTTTGCTTGATCCTTGCCCTTTGTGGCGCGAACGCCTTCGACAGCGATTCGTTCAGGAAACGGACCAAAATTTTTTTGGTTTTGCCGCTGAACGGGTTAGGCGTTTGGCCTGCGAACCCGAACCACTCCTTTTTCAAGGCCTCCGAATCGGCGGCGAAAAGGTTGAAAACATTCGAACCGAAGAAATCGCTTGTCAGTTTTCGGGGCGTTTCCGCGAAATCGTAGAAACCGCGTTCGATTACGCCTTTTTCGAATTCGACCTTCGCGGGGAAGGGGTGCTGTTTGCGGCAAGCGGCGTAAATTTTTTTCGGCAAGAAAGTCAAATGGAAAAACTGGAAGGCGACGTTGGCTAGCAAATACGCCAAAAGCCCGATTAAAAAATCGTCGAGCGGGTTGTCCCCCAACGCCGACGCCCCCAAAAGGCAACACATGACAAACAAAAACAGGCAAAAGCTGAAAGGCCATGCGAATTCGGGCGCATAAAGCCTAAGGTAATACGTTTTTCAGAAAAACGCTTTGTTCTCGACGGTCGCGAACCACGACGTGTAAACGTTGAAAAGTGCGCAATTCCCGTAAAAAGG
>CAZPGT010000054.1:0-5555 GCA_964586345.1 uncultured Mycoplasmatales bacterium
TGTCTTTTCAGATAAATCATTATGTCGTCGCGGCAGGCGATCACCTCGCTGAGCCTCAACCCGTTCTTTTGGATCAGGTTTTGCGCGTTGTTGGCCCAGACGTCCGTGCCGTGGCTCAGCCCCGAAATCCGGATCAGGTCAGCGAACGACACGGGCTTGGCGTCGACCAAAAGGCGGCGCACGAACTCCGTGCCGAATTCGGGGATGCCCACGGCGCCGGTCTTTTCGCCCTGCAGATCGTCGGACGAAAGGTTAAGGCTTTCCAATCCCTGGAACAGCCCCAGCACCCGCGGATCGTAATTGGGGATCTTGGTCGGGTCGACCCCGGTCATGTCCTTCAGCAGCTTGAGCATCGTCGGGTCGTCGTGGCCCAGGATGTCGAGCTTCAGGAGCGAGTCGTGCAGGCATTCGAACGCGAAATGGGTCGTTTTCCATTCGCTAGACGCGTCGTCGGCGGGATAGTTGTACGGCGTGAAATCCGTGATGTCGTGCTCCTTGGGGAACACCATGATCCCCCCGGGGTGCTGCCCGGTCGTCCGCTTGAAGCCCGAGATGCTTTTGACGTATCTGTCGACCTCGGCCTGGCGGACGTTGTCGCGCTTGGCGAAATCGCTGAAGTAATTGCGCACGTAGCCGAACGTCGTCTTTTCGGCCGCGGTCGATATCGTCCCTGCGCGCAGCGTGTGGGAGGGGCCGAACAGCGTGCGCACGTGGTTGTGCGCGACCGTCTGGTATTCGCCCGAGAAATTGAGGTCGATGTCGGGCACCTTGTTGCCCTCGAATCCCATGAACGTCTCGAACGGGATGTCGTGGCCGTCCCCTCGCATCTGCGTGCCGCATCCGGGGCACGGTTTGGGCGGCAGGTCGAACCCGTCGTCGGCTTGGTTGGAGAATTCGACGCGGCGGCAGCCCGCGCACAGGTAGTGCGGCGGCAGCGGGTTGATTTCGGAAATGTCCGACAGGGTCGCGACCAGCGAAGAGCCCACCGATCCCCGGCTGCCGACCAAATAGCCGTCGTCGTTGGACTTTTTCACGAGCAAATGCGCGATCCAATAGACGATCCCGTACCCGTGCCCGACGATCGCGTCGAGTTCCATCGCGATCCGGTTTGCGACGGCGTCGGGCAGCGTTTCGCCGTATTTGCGGCGCGCGTTCTCGTAAACGACCGCCTTCAGCTTTTCGTTCGCGTCCGCGAACTTGGGGACGTACAGGCCCTTTTTGATCGGGTCGGCGGGCGAGAACCCGAATCGCCTCAAGACCTCGTGCCCGTTCAGAAAGGCGATCGCGTCGATCAGCCGCGGATCCTTCAGGAACGCGAATTCGGTGACCATCTCCTCGGTCGTGCGGACGTGCGCCAACGGCGCGTGCTGGGTGGCGCCCGACGCCTTTTTGAAGAAGCGGTGGCTCAACCCGTTCAAAAGTTTGGTGCACACGATCACTTTGTAGTAGTCGTGTTCCCACGGGTGCAGGTAGTACGCGTCGCTCGCGGCGACGGCCAACCGGTCTTGTTTTTGCGCCGCGGCGATGACTCGCCGCAGCGCGGCGCAAAAGGTCTCGGGCGCGGCGTCCCCGCTCTTGACGACGTGGTCGTTCCACGACGGGGGGCTGACCAAAATGAAGTCGTATTTGGCCGCCTTGGCCTCCAGCACGGCGTCCTCGCAGTTCAGGGCGGCCTGGAAGATTTCGCCCTCGTTCGGGCTGCACGAAACGACCAAATCGTCCCGCCATGGGGCCAGATCGCTCCAATAAAGTTTGGGGCGGCCGCCGAAATTTTTCGTCAGCGCGGCGGAAACGAGTTCGTAAACCGCCTTGATCCCCTTTTGGTTTTTGGCGTAAACCAGGCTGCGGTGGCCGCGGTGGCGCCTGCGCAGGAACGCGTTCTGCAGCTTGACGTTGATCTGGTCGATCGAATCGATCCCCTTTTCGCGCAGGTTGGACCTGAAAACCTTGAAAACCTCAAACAGGACCTCCGCGTCGACGTTGGCGCGGTGCGCGGTCGTCTCGTCGTACGCGATTTTCAGCTTGCGCGCGATCGTGCCCAGGGAGTGGTAGGCGAACTGGTCGTTTAGCGCCCACGACAGCCGCAGCGTGTCGATCATCGGGTTGGCCAACGGCTTAATGCCGTGCTGGGCGAATTTGGTCTGCAAAAACAAAAAGTCGAAATCGATGCCGTTGTGCGCGACGATGGCCGCGTCGCCGATCCATTCGCGGATCTTTTTCAGGCCCTCGGAAACGCCCAAACCCTCGTTCCTCAGCATGGCGTCGGTGATTTTCGTCAGCGAGACGGTCTTTTCCGAAAGCGGGAAACCCGGGTTGATGAAAAAATTGATTTTGTCCGCGACCACGCCGTTTTGGACCTTGATGCCGCCGAATTCGATGATTGCGTCGTAGTAGGCGTGCAGTCCCGAGGTTTCCAGGTCGAAAACGACGTAGGTTTCCGCGTCCAGGCCGGTTTTGCGGGGGTTGAGCACCAAAGGGATCTCGTCGTCGGAGATCTCGCAGTCCAAACCGTAAATGACCTGCACTCCGTCCGCGCGCTGGGCGATTTCGGGATAGGCCTGCACGTTGTTGACGTCCGTGATCGGCGCGTGGGTCCAACCCATCCGCCGCGCGAAATCCATGTATTCGGCCGCGTCGGTCACGCCGTCGAACGCGGACATTTTCGTGTGGAACGCGAATTCGATTTTCTTGACGGGGCGATCGTCCGCGCGGACGAATTTGTCCGGGCATGGGACCGGGACGATTTTGGTGACCGAGCCGGTCAATTCGTTGTTGCGCCATTTGTCCGTGCTCACGTCGCATTGGGCTTTCACCCACGTGCCGGGCTTGAGTGAGCGCAAATATTCGGCGGGGAGGTTCTTTTGGTCGTTTTTGGGCACGGACAAATAAAACGAATTGGCGTAATCCGTTATTTTGAGCCCGAAATAGATCATGCCGTTCTTCGCGGCGCGTTCCTCGGCGTCGAAAATCTTGCCGACCAAGACTACGTTTCTGTCCTGGTCCTTCAGATCGTTCAGCGTTTTCGTCGCGGGGCGGGATATGGCGTTGAGCCGTTCGTATTTGCCAAGATCCCGTTTCTGCGGCTTCGGCGTCGGCGTCGGCGCGGGCGGCGGGCGGCGCGAAGGCTTCGGTTCGGTTCGCTTAAGCGCCGCGACGACTTCCGTGGCGGGATCGAACCCGCAGAATTTCAGGAACGAAACGAGCCCGCTCGCGTGGCGCGAAAACACCGCGTGCTGCAGTTCGTCGGCCACCGCCAGGCTGATTTTCGGCCCGTCCACGGCGACGACCTCGATCGCATCCGCCAAAACGGCGGGGTTGGGTATCTTGGCGATCGACGCGAAATAGTGCCCGCAATGGCTCGCGAAAACGCCTTTGTCCGGCGCGCGGCGCGCGGACAAGGCGAATTCGATTTTCACGGGGGCGGGTTTCTGGGTCCGCTCCAACAGCGCGCCAGAAACCTTGGGATCCAGGAAATCCTCGAGTTCGATCCGCAGAACCAACGTGCCGCTTTGCTTGCGGTACACCGGCGTGAACCGCGCGACCAAGGGTTTGGCGGCGTTCCATTCGCTTGCGCTCAGGACGCCGAGATCGAGGATGATTTTTTCGAGTTTTTTCAGCATAAGGCGGCGGGTTATACGACTAAATTCGCGATACTACCTATTGTAATCCATAAAATGAGCACGATTCCAATTATCGACAGGGTTTCCTGCAGCTTTTCGGGCAATTTCCTCTTGGATGCCCGCTCGTAAGAATGCTGGAAAATCTTCCATCCGTCCAGCGGCGCGATTGGGAATAGGTTCAGGATCGCGGTCGCCAGGTTGATCGAGATCAGGTAGCGCAGCAAAAAGTCCCCGCCGATCGCGGCCTGGGGATCGGGGACGATTGGGGGAGCGCCGCCGCCGGGCGGCGCCCAAGCGTTGTAGACCACGAGCGAATAGCCGATGTTGGCGAACAAATCCTTTAGGTAAGCCCCGAGCGCGAGGGACTGGGTGAGGTTGATGAGGCTCCAAAGCCCCCAGAAAACCAGGAAGGCGGCGACGTTGAACCAAATGCCCGCTAGCATCACGACCATTTTCTGCCAGTATTTCGCCTCGTCGAACAGGATCGATCCCCGCGGCTTGGGGCGCAGGTAGAAACCGTAACGCGGCGCGTTGGGCGAGTCGACGTACGCGTCCCTGAGCCCGCGCGAGTCGATGAGGACGTAAGCGCCCAGCGGGATGAGCCGTAGCGAGACGCGCATCTTGTTTTTCTTTGTGAACGCGTGCCACACCTTCGGCCCGAAGCCGATCGAGAACTCCTTCACGTTCATTTTGAACGCCTTGGCGAACGCGAAGTGGCCCAGCTCGTGGATCGTCAAGCAGACGATCAAACTAAACAGGATGATCAAAACGACCAAAAAAACGTTCAACGCGCCCATGCTAGACGTAATTCTTCCACGAAGCCTTCAGCTTGTCGAGCAACGGCCGAATCAACAGGTTGATCGCGACCAGGCCCGAAACCTTCTTGTGGGGGTACGAACGGTAAAAATTGGCGACGATGCCGACGATCTGGTGGAACGGGATCTGCTTGTTCAAAAACAGATCGACGGCGAAATCGTTCGCGACGTTGAAAACCGCGCCGCGGGTCGTGGCGGGGTTGGCGATCACGTCCCTGGCGATCTTTATCAGCGGGTAGTCGCTTTCGCTGATTGGCTCGAAGCTGAGCGCCATGTTCTGGAAGCCAAGCGGCTTGACGATCGAGGCGGACGACGGCCTGTATCGCTGCAGGCACAGCTGGATCGGCAGGCGCATGTCCGGGTGCGACGCGCCGAACAGGTACGAATTGTCTTTCAGCTGCACGATCGCGTGGACCAACGACTGCTTGTGGCGGACGGGCACGACGTTTCGCGACCCGAACAGGTGGAACAGCTCGATCATCTCGAACGCCTTGTTCGCCAGCGTGGCCGAGTCCACGGTGATTTTCGGGCCCATTTTCCACGTCGGGTGGCTGAGCGCCTGCTGGCGCGTCACCGTCTTGAGCCTGTCCTTGCCAAATCCCCAGAACGGCCCGCCACTGGCGGTGATTATGTATTGGGCGATTTCCTTCCGGGACAGGTTTTTCGTCAGCTGCCAGAAACTCGAGTGCTCGCTGTCGATCGGGTAGATCCTGGTTTTGTTCCGCGCGGCGATCTTGTTCAGCCAGTGCCCCGCGATCACCATCGATTCCTTGTTCGCCAGCCCCAGATCGATCCGGTGGTTGAGCGCGATCGAGCTGACGTTCAGGCCCGCGTAGCCGCTGATCGCGTTGACCACCATCCTCGGGCGCGCCTTTTTGAGCAGTTCGTCGAACGACGCGACGTTGCCTTTCGCCGCGTCGGAGTGGCAAAACCAATAAGGGACCTTGAGCTGCCTCACGATCGCCTTGGCCTTGTCGTGCTGCGCGTTGTACGTGACGCCCACGATCTCGATGCCGAGTTTCTTGGCGACGTCCGCGGTCTGTTGCCCGATGCTTCCGGTCGCCCCGCAAATAACGATTTTGCCCATGAGAATAACCCTAGAACGCCGCGAAGTTCGTCG
>CAZPGT010000055.1:0-5396 GCA_964586345.1 uncultured Mycoplasmatales bacterium
AAACGAACCGGAAACTGCGGATTTACATCGCGAACGGTCATTACGGCAGGATCCGCGAGCTTCTGACCCGAAACGACGCCAACGGCGTCTTGGCGAACGTCGTGACCGTCCGCGTCGACCCGATCGGGCAGAAAGAATAGATAGTTTAGCGCAAAGAAAAAGAAGCCAGAAACCACCGAAAACGGGTGGTTTTTGTTTTCGGGCGAGTGCGCGTCCAAAGGCGGAAACTTCGCTTTTTGCGCCTTTTTGCCTCGCGATCGAAAATCACCGATTTCGGGATCCCGACCCGGTTTTTACCCCGAAAATAACTTATGTATAAATACATAAGTTAAAAAAGTTTTTTTAAATTTTACGCAAAAAAGGCCGAAAAAACCACACTAAATTATAGTAGGAGAGGATATATGCATTTTCGCAATAAGAAAAAATTCGGTTTTTCGATCGCGCTGCTGGGGCTCGTCCCGGTTTTGGCGCAACCCGCTTACAACCCAAGCCATGGCGTAACCTTGGCGCAAAAAAAGCGGGCGACGGCCGACGTTGACCTGTTGACCAAAGCCGCCTCCGGCACGATAACGAGACTAAGCGACCAAAGCCACGTCGGCTACACGATCGGGGACGTGCAAAACCAAAAGACCCACCGGATATCGGTTTCCAACGACGATTTGGTCTATCAGCCCGGGAACCTGAATTCGATCAAGGCCCAGACCGTCAACGCGATCAGGGCGATCAACGAGATGAAAGCGAAGGCGTTCGTCGATCGGATCAGCGCCATGGCCGAAGACCTCAACCAATACGTGATGGTTACCGGGTTCAAGCCGATCCTGGAGCGCGCGTACGTCAACAGCTTCGAAAACGGCGACTACGCGTGGGAACTGGCGCCCAACGTCCAATACAAATACGAGGCGTCGTCGGTGTACAGCGTCGCGCCCGCCTGGACGGATTACTTCGACGATCCCGGGGCGACGCTGACCCAAAAGGTCGGGTACACGTATTACAAATTCAGCGTCCGCGGGCGCGACACGTTCCCGATCAACCAGGGAATCGAGGTCGAGGCGCCGGTCGCGAGCAACGTGGAATCGATGTTCGTTCCCGAGGCTATTTACGAACGCGACGGGGTCATCTCGTTCAAGGTCGGCAGCGCCGGCCGGGACATCAAAAGGCAAAACGACTCGTACGACTACAGCTACGGATCGTTCCTGTACCGCGCGGGGTTCATGGTTTACGCCAAACGAATCCCGCGGCTTTACGTGGACACCGCGTCGGGTTACCAGATCGCCAACCCGACGTTTAAGTTGCCGCTGACGGCTTTTTCCGACCCGTTGCGCTCGTTCGTGTCGCTGAAGGACAAAAACGTCCACAACCCCGTAAAGCAGCACAACGAATTCTTAAGTTACCGCGACGGTCTGTCCAACCAGGCGCAGACTTTGCGCGCGCAACAGGAGAACAGCATGTACATCGAAGAGCATTTGGGCGACGGGTCGGGCGCGGCGGACAAGCAGATCCAGGTCCAGTCCAAAACCGTCAGCGCAGCCTACGGGATCGTCCAATACAGGTATTTGGTCCCCGAGACGCTGCGGAACGCCCAAGCGACGTACAAGATCTCAAACGACACCCTAAGCGCCGTCCGGCAATACCAAGGCGCGATCGATTTGCTCGCGGATTATTTCCTGATCGACGAGACGTCGGGCGTCAAGGCCAAAGGCAAGGACGGCAAAGGCGTCTACACGAAAGAAGATTACGAGCGGCTGGGACTTAGGTTCAGGTTCGACCCGGAGTTTTTGGCCGTGCTGAACGAAATCGACGCGAACAACGCGGCTTACGTCGCCGCCAAAAGGGTCGGCGGCCCGAAGGCGGACGCGGCCGCGAAGGCGATTTGGAACTTCGAATGCGATCTGTCCGGATACGACGGCGACGCGGCCGGGTTCGTCGCGTCGTTAGACGAGAGCCGAACCGAACGACAGCCCATCGTCGATCGGATAAAGGCGGTCTTGGGCGCGTCCTCCGAACCGGCGGACGCGGACGTTTTGGGCTTTTGGCACGACTTACCGCAGCTGTTTAGCGACTTTTACGCGCAAATGAGCGTCGAGGCCTCGATCGTCCAGGCCGGGCAATTGCCCTTCAAAACGGACCTGTTCGCGGACAAAACGTTCAACGGCCTCAACTTCGACGACGCGCTTTTGGCCAAGAACCGCAACGACGTGAGCAAAAACCTCGCGTCGCTGGACGTAAGCAACATCGCGATCCGCAACCGGAAGTTCACCTTCGAGGACCGGCTGTCGATCAATCTGCAGCGGGTCGCGCGGAAATTCGGGAACTCGACGAGCCTGGTCGCCAAGCCCAATTCGATCAAATACGAGGTTTACTACCGTTCCGACTTCGCGAACGTCGCCCCGGCAAACGGTTTGGGCACGACGTTCGAGGTCGATCGGGAAACCGACCGGACCGGGGTGATGGCGTCCGAATACGCGGACAACGAAAAAAACGAATTGATCAGGCAGACGGTGAACAAAAGCTTCTCGGGCGCCAGGCAAATCGAGTTCGACGACGCGTCCATGAGGGTCTTGGGCGAGGGCGAAAACGTTTCGGGAGCGCTCAAGCGGGTGATCGACGAATACAGGATCAACCCGGCGCCCAACAACCAGACCGGGGCCTTTTACGCGCTGGCGACGATCAAGAATTCGCACGATTTGGCCAATTTCGGCAACCAAACCGACAACGAGATTATCCCCAACGCCATGTGGTTCGTCCAGCAAGAAAGCGACCCGACCTGGCGGACCTACCTGATCAAGCTGGTGGCCGCCAAGAAAATCCTGTCGTGGGACCAACTGGGGTTCGAGCCCGCGAGCGAGCGCGACATAGCGCTCAAAATCGGCGACCAGCGCTATTTCGCCGGGTTGCAAACCGACCATGCGGGCAACCTGCTGCCCAACCAGGCTGTCGACCTGGGCTTTTTGGCTTATTGGGGGCTGCCCAACGACCAAATGCCCCAAAGCTGCTTCTTCGGTCTGGAGTTGGCGCTGGCGGAACTGGGGCACAAGACGTTTTATTCCGGCCTGTCCGTGAACGCCCATTTGAAGCAGATGCGCTTCCAAGCGACCAACAAACCCGTTTCGGCCGTCGCGAAGGCGGACGGCTCCAACGCGTTCGCGCTGGAATTCGGGGCGGACGGGCGCAACGAGATCAAATACCGGGCCGAATACGGGGTGGCCGAAAACGGCGGGGAATGGACGGTAAGCCTGGCCGGGAACCGCGAAGTGACCCAGGCGTGGTTCGAGACCTACGTCGCGCCGCACCTGGGAACGCTGCAAGCCGACTTGGCGCTGCTTTTGAGCGAGTCGGAACCGCTCGCTGAAAACGGGTTGCGCGCAGAGGCGACCGAAATCGGCTTCGCGGACGGGAAACTCACGTGCCGGCTGAGGGCGGTGGCGAAACGAACCGACGGGGCGATTGCGGTGGCGACCGGCGACGTGGGCCTTTTCGCCGGGATAGCTGTCGCGGCGGTTGTCGTCCTGATCGTCGTCGCGATCGCGGTCCGGGCGAGAATGGGGAAAAAGAAGAAATCCAAAGACAGATAAGCAAAACAGGCCCCTTGCCGGTTACCGGCAAGGGGTTTTGTTTGGGCGGTGGGTCAAGCAAAGATTGGGTTCTTCGCCGACGTATGAGGCTCAGGGGCGTGATTTTCAAAATTTGATTTCGCGGATTCCTACGCGAATTTCCAATGAACGGCGCGGCCTCGCCTGCGCGGCTCGAATTGATCCGCCAAGGTGCGGGGCGCAAACAAAAAAAGACCCCTCCGGCCGCGAAGCCGAAGGGGCGTTGTTATTTATTTAACGCCTTAAGCCGAAGCTTAAGCGCACTAAGTCATATTGTTTGTAAAAAAAGCGAAAGAGATAAGCTAATCAAACCACAAGTATGACATAGCAGCATGAATTCATGTATTGATTAGGCGGATGCCCAAAAAATAAGATTTAAGATGCTGTTAAGGTAAGTAATGTATTTAGTAGAGAGAAAAAAAGAGGAAGATAAAGTTAATTATCTGTGGGGCGGGGGACGGGACCGGGCAAGATTCTTCAATGCACATGGATTTATAGCGAAGAATTTTCTGGATGTGGGCTTGCCCGCCGCGGAAGCGGCTGTCGCGTTCCGCCCCGGGTGGCGCCAAGCGGCACCACCCAATAGGATTATAGCACAAAGTCGAAATGTTACGTGATATTTAATCGGGTATCGCGGACGGCGCGAAAAAACGCGCGCGAAGCGCCGTCCCGGCAAACCGGCCGGGCCGAATTTTTTCGGGCGGAAACGGTCTTGCGGGCGTCCAAAACCAAGCGACAGCGAAAAATTTAAACCCGATCCGGAAATTTAAATTATCATACTAAGCAATGATAATTCCGAAAAGCCTGAGACACGGCTTTGTGCCGCACGAGAGATCGAGACGGATGCGGGGCGCAACCGAGCGTTTGCGCGGACAAACGAAAATTTTTAGAAAAGGGTGGAATCGTGAAAAAGTTTTTTAACGAATTCAAGAAATTCATAATGCGGGGCAACGTCGTCGACCTTGCCGTCGGCATAATCATCGGCACGGCGCTGAGCGCGATCGTCACGGCGCTGACCAACCAGATCCTGATGCCGCTCATCAATTGGCTGCTGGCGATCATCATGGGCGGCAACGGGATGAGCCAGGCGGTGACGATGCTGCAGACCGTTTACGCCGCGGACGGGACGATCGACATGGCCCAATCGATCTACATCGACTGGGGGGCGTTCATCACCGCGGTGATCAATTTCGTGCTCATCGGCTTCATCCTGTTTTGCATCGTCAAGGCGATCAACACCCTTAAAGAGGGCGTGAAAAAGAACCGTTACGAGCCGTTGACCAAGGAAGAGATCAGAAAGCTGCGGCGCGAGGGCAAGACCAAAGAGGATTTGATAGCCGCGGCGGAAACGAAAAAGTTCAACCTGGAGCAAGAGGCCAAGCTGGCCGCGGAAAACGCCCCGAAGACCGAACAGCAACTGTTGGGCGAAATCGTCGAATTGCTCAAGAGCCAAAAGCAATCCGGCGCGGTGGCCGCCTAGTCCGGTCGGCACAGCGGCATCCTTATATCTCATAAAGAACGCCCCGCCGGCTTTGGGTTCGGCGGGGCGTTCGTTTGCGCGAATCGCGCCGACGACGGATCGTTTTTCGAACGTGGGCGCGAAAACGCTGGCGCCATAGATTGTGGCGGCGTCCGACGGGCCCATTTCGCAAATCGGGCGGGCGCGTTGGCCCAAGGCGGTTCTCGGCGGCGGAAGGCAAACCAGGCGCGCGCAAAGCAATAATCGGCCAAATGAAGATAAACAAAACGCGAAAACCCCAAAACGGCTGGGTTTTCGCGTTTCTTTCGCCTTCCGGGCGTTGGTTG
>CAZPGT010000056.1:0-5391 GCA_964586345.1 uncultured Mycoplasmatales bacterium
GCGCCCCGTCCGGGGCTCGTTTTTTTTGTCCGTCCAGTCGGGCGCTTAATCACCAATATCCCCGAATTGTCATATATTATTATTAGGATGTAAACGAAAGGGATTTTCCATGGCAAAAACGTTCAATGGCGTGCCGGCCTCGGGAGGCGTGGCGGTAGCCGAGGCCTACTTGCTGGTGGCGCCAAAATTCGATATACCCAACCACAAGATCAAAGAGGACGAAGTGGTCAGGAACATGGACTTGCTGCAGGAGGGGATGCAGAAGGCCAAAGCCCAACTGATCGCGATCCGCGACCGGGCGCACAAAAAGCTGGGCGAGAAGTACGCCGCGATATTCGACGCGCACGTCGAATTGCTCGCCGACCCGTCGCTGCACGAGGCGATCACCTACTCGATCCAGAAGGATCTGAACAACGTCCTGTTCGCGGTCAACGCGGAATTCGACAAAACCTACAACATGTTCCTGTCGCTCGACGAACCGTATTTCCGGGAACGATCCGCGGACGTGGCGGACCTGAAAATGCGGTTGCTGTCCGTCTTGACCGGCAAGCCGCTGCCCGACCTGATGGGCATTTCCAAGGAAGTGATCCTGGTGGCCGACGACCTGACCCCGTCGCAAACCTCGCTTTTGGACAAGGCCTACGTCAAAGGGTTCGCGACCAACATGGGCGGGGCGACCAGCCACGCGGCGATCATCGCGCGCAACCTGGAGATCCCCGCGGTGTTGGGGCTCAAGGACGTCACGGAGCAAGTCAGGCACGGCGAAACGATCGCCATCGACGGCGCGGCGGGCACCGTGCACTGCGCGCTTGACGAAGGGGAAATCGCGTCGTTCGCCAAAAAGCAGGCGGAAAGCGCGATCGACTGGTCGCAAGACGAGTACGCGCACAAAAGGGCGATTACCCTGGACAAATACGAGGTGATTGTCTGCGCGAACATCGGCAAACCCGAGGAAATGGAAAAGGCCGTCAGGTACGGCGCGAGGGGGGTCGGGCTTTTCCGCTCCGAATTCCTGTACATGGACGCCAGCGACTGGCCAAGCGAGAACGAGCAGTACGAGGCCTACAAGAAAGTCGTTGCCGCGGCGAGCAACGAATTGGTCGTGATCCGGACATTGGACATCGGCGGGGACAAGCACCTGTCCTATTACAAGTTCGACCACGAGATGAACCCGTTCCTTGGCAACCGGGCGATCCGGCTTTGCCTGTCCAAACCCGAGGTTTTCAAAACGCAGCTGAGGGCGTTGCTGCGCGCTTCGTACCACGGCCGGGTCGGCATCATGTTCCCGATGATCGCGACGATCGAGGAGCTGTTGCAGGCCAAGCGGCTTTTGGAGGAGTGCAAAAAGGAGTTGGCCGACGAAAAGGTAATCGTGGGCAACCCGCTGGTGGGGATCATGATCGAGACCCCCGCCGCGGCGGTGATCTCGGACGTCTTGGCGCGGGAGGTGGACTTCTTTTCCGTGGGCACGAACGATTTGATCCAATACACGTTCGCCGCGGACCGGATGGCCGAGGCGATCGACTATCTGTACCAACCGCTGAACCCGGGGCTGATCCGGCTTTTGAAGATGACCGTCAGCAACGCGCGCAAATACCAGGTGTGGACGGGGATGTGCGGCGAGATGGCCGGGCAGTTGCTGGCGATCCCGCTGCTGGTCGGCATGGGATTCAAGGAACTGTCCATGAGCCCGTCGTCGATGGCGCGCGCGAAGCGGCTGATTTGCTCGCTCAAGAAGCAAGAATGCTCCTATTTGGTGGAGAAGGCGGTTCTGTGCCATTCCGAAAAGGCAGTGACCGAGCTGGTCAAGAATTTCCTGGAAGTGCGGCAGATCAAGATTTAGCGCCGGTTTTCGCGAGCCATGAATAAACGGAAAGAAATTTGGATCCTGGTCGTTGGCACCTTCGCGTCCTTGGCGTTTTTGGCGCTGCTGTTCACGCTGGTGTTCTTCGGCAACTGGAACTATCTGCTGTTCGTTCTGCTCGTTTACTACCTGATTTGCATCGTCCAGGCGTTTTACCTTTTCAATTCCAAGAAAAGGATCGTGAACGTCAGGCTGTGCTGGATCTTCGTCATTTTCTGCATCCCGGTCTTCGGGTTGTTCATCTTTTGGATCTTCGGCATCAACCCGCTGCTGAGGATCCGCCACAAAAGGTATTTGAAGAACCAGGAGGAATGGATTTTGCGCGAGTCGTTCGCGGACACGAAGGTTTTCTTCGAGGGCCCCGCGGACGGCGGCGGCCGGAAGATTTTCAACTACGCGTACGCGCTGCAGAGCCGACCGGTCTATTTCGGCAACGAGTTCACGTTGGTAGCGCAACGCGAGCTGTTCTCGCAATCCATAAGGCTGATCCGCGGCGCGAAAAGGTTCATCCACCTGCAATATTACATTTTGTCCGACAGCGTGTGGTTCCGCGCGGTCGCGAACGAGCTCATCAAGCAGGCCAGGAACGGGATCAAGGTCCGGCTGATCTACGATTGGGTGGGTTCCTATTTCCGGCGCTGCAAGAAAATCCTGAAGCAAATGAAGCGGGCTGGGGTGCTGGTGAGCGTGTTCAACCCGAAGACGTTCACGAAATACACGTCCAAGACCAACTTCAGGTGCCACCGCAAATGCCTGATAGTCGACAACGAGGCAGCGCTTTACGGCGGGTCGAACCTGGCGGACGAATATTTGGCCTTTTCCGCCGGCTTGGTCCATTGGTACGACAGCAACGTGCTGATCCGCGGGCCGATCGTGAACACGATCAATCTGATTTTCTGCCTGGACTGGGTCACCAACTGCGCGCTGGGATCCAAACAGAGGAAGGCCGACGATCTTAACAGGAACAAGGCGTTCTATTTGACCGGGAACGCGCCCGGCCGGCGTCCTACCCCCGGAACCGGGGTCGCGCAATTCTTCGAGACGAACCCAAGCTACCGCGACTTCAGCCTGAGCGCGCTGTTGGCGGACGCGTTCGCCAGCGCCCGGAAGCGGATTTGGATCACCACCCCGTACTGCCTGCCCAACGACGCGATCCTCGACGCGCTGAAATTCGCCGCCGCCTCGGGAATCGACGTGCGCGTCGTCATGCCCGGGCTGCCCGACGACAAAAAATACATCCTGACCATGAACCGATCGCATTACGGACAGCTGATCGGATCGGGGATCAAGGTGTACGAGTATAACGGCTTCATCCATTCCAAAATCCTTCTGATCGACGATTTGGCCGTCTGCGGCACGAGCAACCTGGACTTCAGATCGCTTTACATCAACTACGAGTCCGCGGCGATCGTCCGCGACGCAGCCCTGATCGCGCAGTACGACCGGGAAATGGACCGGCTGTTCGCGCAATCCGCGCCGATGGGGCCCGATTCGTTCTCGGGGCGCGAAAAGCGGTTGATCAGGTTCAAAATGTGGTTTTTGAACATCTACCACCCGCTGCTGTAGTTTTTTGTAGTAAAATTGTACGTTGAACCAACGACAAGGCGCATTGGCGCCTGAAGGAAGATAAGACATGATTAAAGCATTCGAGGGCTGGTCGAAACTGGTCAAGTTCCTGATCATTTTTTTCACGCTGGGATATTTCAGCGCCGTGTACCGCATCGTGCACCACTTTGAGCTCAAATCCAAGAACATGACGCTGATCTTCGGCCTGCTTTCATTGATCCCGATCGTCGGGTTCATCGGTTGGATCGCGGATTTGCTGTCGACCCTGGCCCACGACAAAATCACTTTGTTTATTTGGTAAAAACGCCCGAACGGGTATAAAATAGATACCGAAGTTCAATTCGATCGGGACGCGAGCGACCATGAAAGACATTTTCGACAAGTGCCAAGAAAACGAAAGGATCGTTTTTGCCCGCGAACGCGGCATCTACCCGTATTTCCACCGTTTGGAGTCCAAGCAGGACGCCGTCGTGACGATGCAGGGCCGCGAGGTGATCATGCTCGGATCCAACAACTACCTGAGCCTGACCAACCACCCCGACGTCATCGCCGCCAGCGTGGCGGCAGCGGAACGTTTCGGCACGGGCGTGTCGGGATCGCGGTTCCTGAACGGCACGACGACGCTGCACGTCGACCTGGAACGGAAGATCGCCCGGTTCCTGGGCAAGGAGGACTGCGTGGTCGTGTCGTCGGGGTTCAACGCGAACCTCGCGTTCCTGTCGTGCATCGGCGGCCGCAGCGACGTCGTTTTCTGCGACCGGGAGAACCACGCGTCGATTTACGACGGGATCAAGCTCGGATCCAGCCAGCTGGCGCGCTATTACCACGGCGACATGGCCGATTTGGAAAACCATTTGGCCGCGAACAAGGACAAGGCGGGCGGGCTGATCGTAACGGACGGGGTCTTTTCCATGTCCGGGGAAATATGCGACTTGCCCAAAATCGTCGCCCTCGCCAAGAAGCACGGCGCGCGCGTCATGGTCGACGACGCGCACGGCCTGGGCGTGTTGGGCGCGCACGGCCGGGGCACGGCCGAGCATTTCGGGCTGGAAAACGAAGTCGACATCCTGATGGGCACGTTCAGCAAGTCGCTGGCCAGCCTGGGCGGGTACGTGGCGGGGCCGCGGAACGTGATCGAATACGTGCGGCACGCGTCCCGGCCGTTCATATTCGCCGCGGCGCTGCCGCCCGCCAACCTCGCCGCGGCGTCCGCGGCGCTTGACATCATCGGATCCGAGCCGCGGCGGCGCGAGAACCTGGCGCGGCTGACGAAGCGTTTGCGCGCCAAGCTGTCCGCCGCTGGCGCCAAAATCGGGGGCAACGACCTGGTCCCGATCGTCCCGATCTATTCGGGGTCGGAAGTGCGCACGCTGGTGATTTGCAAGAAGCTGTTCGAGAACGGGGTTTACGTCAACCCGGTCCTGCCGCCCGCGACACCGGACGGCGACTGCCTGATCCGGGTAAGTTTGCAGGCGAACCTGACCGAAGAATTGGTCGATCGGGCGGCCGAGAAGATCGTCGCGACGATCGCCGCCGTACCGGCCGACGGCGGGTCGCTTCTTTAGTCCTTTCCCAGCGTTTGCATAAGTGCAAGTTTTGCCGAAATTCGTAGTAAAATAATTGATGCACTTTATTTTCTATATAAATGAAGTGCGTCATCACACTCAGGATTTCACAAAACGATTTTGATATGAATACAAACGACAAAAGCATCCACGTTTACAGCGAGATCGGTAAACTGAAGGAAGTTTTGATCCACCGTCCGGGACGCGAATTGAATTTCTTGGATCCCAAAAGGCTGGACGAGCTGCTGTTCGCGGCAACGTTGGAACCCGACGTGGCGCGCCTGGAACACGACAATTTCACCAACGTCCTGAAGGACCAGGGCATAAAGGTGGTCGAACTTTCCGACCTGGTCGCGCAAACGTATTCGGGCGCGACGCCGGCGGTGAAGGCCAAAT